>JAGOUU010000063.1 GCA_018061105.1 Gammaproteobacteria bacterium | reverse complement strand
AGTTTATTGTCCGGAATATTAATATCTATAGTAATAGGATTTTTTATTTGATTATTAATATTATTTATCTTATCTGTAAGATCAAGAAATTTTAAATTATTAATAACAGCAACTTCTCTAGCTATCCCTCGCAAACTTAGACAATCTCCTCGGTTAGGTGTAATAGACAGCTCGATAATGTCATCTTCTAAATTCAAATATTCGTAAAGATCAACATCCAATGGCGTACCTTCGGGCAAGATCCAAATGCCACAGCCAAGCTCAGTCAAAGCCAATTCTTTGCGAGAACATAGCATTCCGTGTGATTCTATACCACGCAGTTTGCTGTTTTTAATTTTAATGTTTCCATCTTGGAGGCTAGCACCATTTGTCGCTAAAGCAACAATAGATCCTACAGTTTGTGTTGACACAGTCGGATCGCCACAGACTATTTCTAATAATTGATTATTGTATTTTACTGTACAAACTTTTAAGCGTTCCGCATTTGGATGCTGAATCACATCTACAACCTTTGCAGTAAAAACTTTGCTGAATTTTGCTACAGCTGAGTTAATACTTTCTACTTCCAGTCCAGCCATCGTCAACTGCTGGATTAATTCTTGGTTGCTAATTTTAGGATCAATAATTTCACGTAACCAATTAGCACTAAATTTCATATCTTACCTATTAAATTAAATCCTATTTGAACTGCCCAAATTGTTTTAGAAATCTTATGTCATTTTCATAATTTAATCTAATATCCGGGATACCATAATATAACATAGCAAAACGTTCAATACCGGCACCAAAAGCAAAACCAGTATATTTTTCTGGATCAATATTTACCGATCGTAAAACATTCGGGTGCACAACACCACAGCCCATAACTTCCAGCCAACCTGTATTTTTACAAATTCTGCAGTCTTGTTTTTCTTTATTTTGATTTTGATTTTGATTTTGAGCTTGGCATTTGATACATGCCATATCAACTTCAGCAGAAGGCTCCGTAAATGGAAAAAAAGACGGTCGAAATCTAACAGCTAAATCTCTGTCAAAAAACTTTTGTAAAAAGTTTACTATAAGCCCTTTTAGATCAGCAAAAGTTGTATATTCATCAACCATAAGGCCTTCGATTTGATGAAACATAGGCGTATGGGTTATATCAGAATCACAACGATAAGCCTTACCAGGGGCTAATATTCGCAGAGGTGGCTTTTCTTTCTCCATAGTTCTTATTTGCACGGGCGAAGTATGACTGCGTAATAGCATTTTATTTTCTAAATAAAATGTATCATGCATAGCTCGGGCTGGGTGGCCCTCAGGAGTATTCAAAGCACTAAAATTATAAAATTCAGTTTCTACATCAGGCCCATAACGCAATGTAAATCCAATAGTTGCAAATAAGTTACAAAATCTTTCAATAGTCAAAGTAATCGGATGTTTTGCACCTGAGGTTATATTTCTACCTGGTAGAGTAACATCAATTGTTTCAGATGCCAGTCGTTGATTAACTAAATCTTGTTCAAGCTTATCACGCTGTTTATTCAACTCTTGTTGAATTTTATTTTTAGCAATATTAACAAGTTCACCAAATTTGGGGCGTTCTTCTGACGGTAACTGGCCAAGATTACGTAGCATAGAGGTTAACTCACCTTTTTTGCCTAAGTAATCTACTCTGATCTGCTCGAGGTTTTTTAAATCAAGTTCTTGAGTAATTTTGGCAATTGCTTCTGAAACTATACTATCGACATCCATAATATTTCATATTTCCTAATAAATAAAAAAATAAAATAAAAATAAAAAAAAGGGAAAAGTTTTACTTTTCCCTTTTTTATTAATACAAATGCTTCGGGTACATTATTGCGTGTTAGTTTTTACTTGTTCAACTAATTTTCCAAAAGCAACTTTATCAAATACTGCTAGATCAGCCAAAACTTTTCTATCTATAGTAATAGCTGCTTTATTCAAGCCGTCCATGAATCTGCTGTAAGACATCCCGTGCTCACGTACAGCGGCATTAATTCTCACTATCCATAATGCTCTGAATTGACGTTTCTTTTGCTTACGGTCACGATAGGCATATTGCCCAGCTTTGATCACTGCTTGTTTAGCAACTCGATAGACCCTACTACGGGCGCCATAATAACCTTTAGCTAATTTTAATACTTTTTTATGACGGGCTCTAGCTGTGACCCCACGTTTTACTCTTGCCATATTCTGCTACCTTTTATTCTGTAATACCTAAATAACTATCTAAACGCAAAGACCTTCAAGCATTTGATTTACACGCCCAGTATCACTATGACTTACAGCTGTAACTGACCGCAAATGACGCTTACGTTTTTGAGCTTTTTTAGTAAGAATATGGTTTTTATACGCTTGTCTGCGTTTTAGCCGACCGCTACCAGTTTTTTTGAAGCGCTTGGCAGCACCTTTATGTGTTTTAAGTTTCACTCTTTTAGACATTTTAACCTCTTTATAAGCCTCTAACTGAAATAATAAATACTCTGTTAGGGAATGCTTTGATTATTAATTAGCATTTTATTCATATATTTATTATTTATATAAAATAAATATAAGCCGCTAGTCTAACAGAGATTTTTTCCTGAAGCAACGGCAGTTTTATCTCATTTTAACTCTTCTTTTTAGGAGCAAGCACCATAATTATCTGCATAATTTTTCTAGAGCTAGCCAACTGACGGTCCTCATATTTTGGCGGCAGCTCTACTATAGCTACTTCTGCAGTGTCTTTCTCTATCCGCTCAAAAAGCCCTTTGACGAGATTTTTATGGGCCATTTCCCGCCCTCTTAACCTAACAGTTATCTTAACTTTATCGCCATTTTCAATAAATTCTAACATCTTCCTCAGCTTGACTTTTAGATCGCCTTCTTCTGTACCTGGTCTAAAAGTTAACTCTTTTAATTGAGCTTGTTTTTGCTTTTTCTTTGCAAGAGCCAGTTTCTTCTGCTGCTGATATAAAAACTTATTGTAATCCATAATCCGGCAAACTGGTGGTTTAGCTGTTGCTGAGATCTCGACTAGATCTAAACCCGCATCTCTGGCTTTTGATTTAGCTTCTTCGATACTAACAATACCCAGCTGTTCACCATCAGCGTCAATCAGTCTCACTTCTGGAACCTTGATGCTGTCGTTTAAACGGACATTTTTTTTGCCGCCACTGCCGCCGCTACCACTAGAGTTTTTGTTCCCTTGGTACTTACTACCCGAACTACTCTGGGTGCTGCTGGTGGTACTAGTGGTGGTACTAGTGCTATTAGTACTATTCGTTCTATTACTGCTAATGGCTGTGCTCCTATCTTAGTTAATATTATATTATATTAAATTTATCTACTGTGCCTACTAAATTTCTCTGCTTCTAATTTTTGCATCGCAATAAAGTCATCAAAGCTCATAGAGCCTAAATCTTCGCCAGATTGAGTTCTGACAGAAATTTTATTATTAGCTACTTCTTGATCCCCTACTATAAGTAAGAAAGGCACCTTTTGTAAAGTGTGTTCTCTAATTTTGAAGCCAATTTTTTCATTTCTTAAGTCGATCTGGCTACGAATGCCTAGAGATAATAGCTTTGTGTTTAGTTGATCAGTATAATCAGCCTGTCTTTTTGATATATTAATTATTACAGTCTGAATAGGGGCAAGCCAATAAGGAAACTTACCCGCATGATGTTCTACTAATAATCCTACAAAACGTTCTAATGAACCAAAAATAGCCCTATGTAACATAACTGGAGTTTGTTTCGATCCATCTTCTGCTATATATTGCGCACCTAATCTTTCAGGCATGGAGAAATCTAACTGCAGGGTTCCCAGTGTCCATGTGCGGCCTATACAGTCTTTAAATGGGTATTCTATTTTGGGGCCATAAAAAGCTCCATCACCTGGAACTAACTCCCACTTGCGCCCAGTTTTATTTAATATATTAATAAAAGCTTGCTCAGCCATCTCCCAAGCTTCATCACTGCCAATACGTTTCTCTGGCCTAGTAGCTAACTTGAGTGAGACATCAGTAAAGCCAAAATCATCATAGACTTTAAAAACTAAATTAATAAACTTTTCTGCTTCGCTTTCAATTTGAGCTGGAGTACAAAAAATATGAGCATCATCTTGGACAAAAGCTCTTACCCGCATTAATCCGTGTAAAGTACCAGATGGCTCTTTACGGCTGCAATTACCATATTCGGCTAATCTTAGGGGCAAATCACGATAACTACGCATATCGCTATTAAATATTTGAATATGGCAAGGGCAATTCATAGGTTTAACTGCAAATACACGATCTTCTGTATTGGTCGTATACATTTCATTAAGAAACTTTTCCCAATGGCCAGACTTCTCCCAAAGGCTTCTGTCGACAATCATTGGTGTATTGACTTCTTGATAGCCATTTTTAATCCACGTCTCACGCATATATTTAACCAACGTTTGGTAAACAGCCCAGCCTTTGGGATGCCAAAAGACCATGCCAGGAGCTTCTTCTTGAAGATGAAACAAATCTAATTGTTTCCCAAGTTTTCTGTGATCCCGTTTTAACGCCTCTTCAATGCGATCAAGATAGTCTTTAAGTTGCTTTTGATCAGGCCAAGCTGTACCGTAAATTCTCTGTAACATAGCATTATCAGAATCACCACGCCAATAAGCACCCGCTACTTTAGTTAATTTAAAGGCTTTTAATAATCCCGTTCTAGGTATATGCGGACCGCGACATAAATCAGTAAACTCACCTTGCTTATATAAACTTAAAATCTCATCTTCTGGAATAGCTTTGATAATTTCTGCTTTATACAATTCACCTATATCAGTAAAAAACTTTACAGCTTCGTTACGAGTCTTAACTATACGTTCTACTTTATAGTCCTCTGCGACTATCTTAGCCATTTCTTGTTCAATAGCCTCAAGATCTTCTGTCGTAAAAGCCCGCTCAAAAGCAAAATCATAATAAAAGCCATCAGCAATGACTGGACCTATTGTTACCTGAGCAGAAGGAAATAATCTTTTTACTGCTTGTGCCAAAACATGAGCTGCAGAGTGACGAATAACTTCTAAGCCAGCATCATCTTTATTAGTGATTATCTGTATATTAACATCTTGATCTATGAGATAACTTGTATCAACAAGCTTATCATTAATTTTTGCAGCTAGAGCAGCTTTTGCTAAGCCTGAGCCAATTGATTCAGCGACCTGGAAAACTGTTATATTCGTATCAAAATTTTTCTTTGTGCCATCCGGTAATGCTACACAAGGCATGCTTTACTCCACTTTACTTCAGGTGCTATATATATGGGCTGATCGTAACATATTTTTATGAAAATCAATATCTAAATAGAAATTTGAGAGAACAATTAAAATAAATTTGGTAGGCGCGATTGGACTCGAACCAACGACCCCCACCATGTCAAGGTGGTGCTCTAACCAACTGAGCTACGTGCCTAAAGAAGATGTATATAATTTACAGAACGCTAAAATACCATTTTTATAACGCCCTGTAAATTAGTAAATTGCTACCCAGTAAAATATTAGCCGTTACGAGATCTGGATCTAGCTACTGTACCCGTACCAGCATCAGGCGCAGGAGCAGTTTGCAAAGTTCTTAAAAATGTTGCAGCTTCTTCTAACCGTTGCAAGACTGAAGTGGTAACTGCATTGTTATGCCTTCCAGTACCGGCCATTGCAGCCAAGTGCATGGGCACAGTGCTAAGAGAAGTTGATATAACACCTAATCTTTCTACTTCTGCACCTGTTAAAGCGCGATCACTGCTTGGTGTCGCCCGAGGAATAACTCCTCTTGCGGGAGCAGCTGCTGCAGGAGTAGCTGCTGCTGCAGCTACTTCCTCTGGAGATTCGTTGGATTCTTGTGTTTCTACCAGCATCCTAGATAGCTCTATAGCTCTTCGTATTTCACCGTCATCAAAGCCATCTTCATGCCTAGCTCTCCAATCGTGATCTAGTGGTGGGGCAGCACCACCACCCAAGCCCAAACCATAAGTTAATGGACTTAGAACAGCGCTAACACCGCCTCCCGAAACATAACTGGCCCCTGTAACCATCCTTTCTAAAACTGTGGGATCAGGAGTGCCTAAAGATAATTGATTACATACTGCCTCAAAAAACTCTTGTATCCAGCGCTCGGATAAGAACAAAATTATCCCTTGAGGCAAACTTGCAAGCGGCACAATCCCAGCATCAGTAGGAGCCGAGATCGTAAGCATCGCTCCAGTATCAGCTTCAAAATTGAAAACAACATTCACTAAGCCAGCACGGAGAGATCTTATTTGCATTCTTATAATTCCATACATCCCACTATCATCTGCTAAATAGATTTCTCTGGCACCTGGTGCCCCTACAACTTTAGCTCTAACAACAGGCGTCATAGCAAGAAGAAAGAACCTCTTAATAGAACCTAATCTTGTCTCTATTTGTCCAGGCCTTGTCTCTGCTAAAGAGCCAGAACGTAATCCAGTGATAATTCCCTCTATTAATAACTCAAGATTTTCTTTATTTACTTCAAAAAAACTCATGCTACACCTCTTATATCAATAAATTTAATATTAATTCATCGCAATTTTGAAACTGCTGGATAACTCTCTTTATCTTGCAGCTTTTGAGCGGCCAAAAGAGGCCCTCCGCTGCTTCTAAGATGAACTCTAAGCTGAGCTCTAAAAAAGCAATCGACTACTCTAGGATGAGAAACTGGTTCAGCTGACTCTTCAGCTAACTGCATAGCTTTTGCATAATACATATGAGCTTTAGAGAGATCTTGCTTGACCACATAAAATTTCCTAGCTCGCTCTATACCTATTTTGAATATTTCTGCTAAAAAGTTTACTGGGATATCATCGTAAATTAATCCTAATATAAACACAGCAAAGGGATGATCTTTAACAGCAGCCCGTTGGTATAACTCCATAGCCCATGGTATATTAAACTGTAACTCCCATTCAGCCAAAAGCACTATAGCAGCTATATCTTCATAGACCAAAGCAGCCAGCTTCAATAATTTTTTGGCTCTTATATAATCTTGAGGTACTTCAGACCAGTATATTAATGCTAAAGTCACCATAGCTTTCACATTTCCACCTCGTGCTGAGTGGGTAAAGCAGTGTTTGGCCTTTACCAAATCTCTTGCGCTCTCAATATGATAATAATAACACCCCTTCTTATATAACTCTTCTGGGGTGGTAATCGCCATATAAGCGTCATCATGCCCAGTAAAATATTTAATAATATCAGAGGATGTCTTACTCATTGTGACTACTCAAGTTCTTTAATGTAGTATGGTAACATTCTTAATAAGAACTCTCAAGGGGACAGGCTTTTTTGTAGCGCTAATTTAGTAAGTATGCTACAACAACCAATATATTTAATGGCATTATACATATTATATATTCTAAAGTTGCACACATAAACTGTGGATAACTCTGTGAATAATCTACTTAAAACAGCCCCGCAGTACCATATTTTCGCATGATAAATCAATGTACAAAATTTAGACAAAATTTTACCATAAAAATCAAAGAGTTACGATAAAAAATTCTGAAATAATAAAACAATTAAAATTTTTAGCAAAATTCAATATGTTGGCTGGTTGTGTAAAACTTTAGCGAGTATAAAAACTTATCGTTACTGCAACGATATGAATAATCAGAGGATTGAACGGCTGTAAGCAGCCGCTCTTCATAAAAATTATTAACTAAACGTAGCCAGAACTAACATATTATTCAATCTTTGCACAAAACTAGCTGGATCTTCTAATGTACCAGACTCAGCTAACATAGCTTGATCAAATAATATATTAGCCCAATCAGAAAACTTATTGGCGTCTTGTTCAGAGTTTAATCTACTAACAATTGGATGATTAACATTGATTTCAAATATAGGCAATGAAGGCGGCATGTCTTGACCGGCAGCTTTCATTAAACGCTGCAGCTGTAAACCCATGTCGTATTTATCTGCGACTATACACGACGGTGAGTCTTTAAGACGCGAGCTAACTTTTACTTCTTTTACTTTATTACCCAAACATTGTTTAAATCTATCTAATAAATCTTTGTATTCAGTTTGTTGCTGCTCTTGCTTAGCTTTATCTTCTTTATCTTCTAGACTACCTAGATCTAAATCACCTTTATTAATAGCTACTAAAGTTTTCTTCTCATAGCTACTTAAGTTTGACATAAGCCATTCGTCAATTCTGTCGAATAATAAAATAACTTCGATGTCTTTCTCTTTGAGTTTTTCTAGATACGGACTATTTTTAGCCTGAGCATAAGTCTCAGCAGTGATATAATAAATCTTATCCTGCTCTGGCTTCATGCGAGAAATATATTCATCGAGAGTCGTAGTTTGCTCGCCAGTTGTATTACTATTAGCATCATAGGTAGAAGCAAACCTTAATAATTTAGCTATTTTCTCACGGTTAGCAAAATCTTCTGCTGGGCCTTCTTTAAGAACATTACCAAATACTTTCCAGAATTTTTTGTAATTATCTGGCTCGTCTTTAGCCATAGTTTCTAATTGATCAAGAATTCTTTTTGTCAGAGCAGATTTAATATTGTCGACTGTTTTACTTTGCTGCAAAATTTCTCGAGAAACGTTTAACTGAAGCTCATTACAATCTACAATACCGCGAACAAATCTTAAATAACTCGGTAAAAACTGTGCTACATCATCCATGATAAAAACACGGTTAACATAAAGCTTTAAACCGTAGTTTTGATCACGATGCATTAAATTAAACGGTGCAGCAGATGGGATATACAATAAGCTCGTATAGTCTAATTTGCCTTCTACCCTATTGTGCATAGTTACCAATGGCTCTTGGTAATCATGACTTATATGTTTATAAAACTCATCGTATTCTTCTTTTGTAATATCCTTTTTACTACGCAGCCATAGAGCAGTGGCTTTATTGACTGTTTCGTCTTCTTCTATAATAGTTTCTTTATTTTTTGAGTCTGTATTTTCTGAGTCTGTATTTTCCAGACTATCTAGATTCTCTTTTTTCATGATCACTGGAAAAGCAATATGATCAGAATATTTACTGATAATACTTTTGATGCGCCAACTATCTAAAAATTCTTCTTCTTCAGATTTTAAAGTAATAATTATTTTTGTGCCAATATCAACTTTTGAAATAGACTCTAGAGTATAATTACCATCGCCTATTGACTGCCAACGAATAGCTTGATCTGCTGCTTCGTTTGCTCGTCTTGTTTCTACCATAACGCTGCTAGCGACCATGAAAACAGAATAAAAACCTACACCGAACTGACCAATTAACTGTGTATCTTTAGCATTATCGCCAGACAAAGAATTAACAAAAGCTTTAGTACCAGACTTAGCAATTGTTCCAAGATTCTCCATAACCTCTTGTCTATTCATGCCGATGCCGTTATCTTCTATGATAAGAACTTTATTGCCTTTATCGAGTTCAACACGAATATGATAATCAGAATCATTATTGATATACTTAGCATAGCTACTGTCAGATAAGACACTAAATCTAAGTTTATCCAAAGCATCTGAGGCATTAGAGATCAACTCACGTAGGAAGATTTCTTTGTTGCTATATAAGCTGTGAATCATTAAATCTAATAATTGCTTAACTTCAGTTTGGAACCCATGCATCTCTTTTTTGTTTACTGCGGACATATATTCTCCAGATTATAACCAATAATAATTTATAATAATAAACAACAGATATGGGTAAAACGGGTAATTTCAAGCGTTAGATCTGTAAATAATTTTAAGATCTGATAAAATATGAAATGAAATCAATAATATAACCCATATAACAATTAAGGATGTTTAATATGTATAATACGTGGAAAAAAAATATTTGTTAATTTTGAATTCCTGGCTTCTGTTAATCTTAAGTTTCAGTCTTACTT
>JAGOUU010000062.1 GCA_018061105.1 Gammaproteobacteria bacterium | reverse complement strand
TGGTTGTCTTATGGAAGGCATTTCACATGAGGCTGCATCTTTTGCTGGGACTCTAGGCTTGGGTAAATTAATTGCCTTTTGGGATGATAATAATATTTCTATTGATGGCGAAGTTGGTCCATGGTTTAGTGAAAATACAGCAGAACGATTTCGTGCATACGGCTGGCAAGTAATTAACAATGTCGACGGCCATAACAGTGACGAAATTGAAACTGCTATAAAGTCTGCTCGTTCTAATTCAACTCAGCCTAGTTTAATTTGTTGTAAAACAATCATAGGCTTTGGTGCACCCAATAAACAAAATACTGAAAGTAGTCATGGTTCGCCGTTGGGCGCAGCAGAAATTACAGCTAGTCGTGAATTTTTAAATTGGCCGTATAAGCCATTTGAGATTCCATTAGAATATTATAAAAATTGGGATGCTAGACAATCAGGCCAGGCGGCTGAAAATAACTGGCAAGAATTATTTTCTGACTATCAAAAAGATTATCCTGAGTTAGCACAGGAATATTTAACGCGTATGCGCGGTGAGTTATCTAATGATTTTATAAATTTTTCTAATAATTATATATTAGATCTGCAGTTTAAAATTAACACAGAAATTAATTCAAATAATCATAAAAATTTAGCTACACGTCAGCATTCACAAAATATTTTAACAGCCTTAGGTCCGAAATTACCAGGCTTATTTGGCGGTTCGGCTGATCTAACGGGATCCAATGGGACTTTATGGAAGACTGCTAAAATAGTAAATTCGAATAATTGGGATGGGCAATATTTACACTATGGTGTCCGAGAGTTTGCCATGACGGCTATATGCAATGGCCTGGCTTTATATGGCGGATTTATTCCATATGGCGGAACGTTTTTAACTTTTTTAGATTATGGTCGTAATGCTGTGCGCTTAGCAGCTTTAATGCAGATTCAAAATATCTTAGTCTATACACATGATTCTATTGCATTAGGCGAAGATGGGCCTACTCATCAACCAATCGAGCATTTGGCTATGTTACGAGTGACGCCAAATTTAGATTGTTGGCGACCATGTGATGCTGTAGAAACAGCTGTAGCATGGCAGCAGGCGATTATAAGCCACAATAAACCAAGTGCTTTGATTTTGACAAGGCAAGCCGTTCAATCGCAAGTAAGATCTGATAATCTAGATAATCTATTAGAAAACATATCTAAAGGCGGTTATATTTTAGCAGATTTTGAAAATAATAATAATATTAAGTTAATCATTATTGCTACTGGATCAGAAGTAGAGTTAGCTATGGGAGTTCGCGATAAACTCAAGAGCACACATAATATACGTGTTGTCTCGATGCCTTGTTTAGATAGATTTAAAATTCAACCAGATGATTATAAAAATGCAGTATTAGCTAATAATTTAAATAAAAATATTAATAACATATTAATTATAGAGGCTGGGGCGAAGATGCCGTGGTTTGAATTTGTCTCTTCAGAAAAATATATTATTGGCATTGATCGTTTTGGTGAATCAGCTCCAGCAGGGGATTTATTAGAGTTTTTTGGTTTTACTGTTCAGCATATAGCTGAATATAGTAAAAAATTATTTAAGAATTAGTTAGATATTAATTAAATATAATATAAGGGGAGATAACCCATGAGTACAAAAGCTACTACAAAAGCTGTAAGAGTAGCAATTAACGGATATGGCAGAATTGGCAGAAATATTTTACGAGCTGTTTATGAAGCAGGAGCAAGACATAATCATAATATCCAAATTGTTGCTATTAATGATCTAGCTGCTCTAGAATTAAACGCTCATTTAACTCGATATGATTCTACGCATGGGCGTTTCAATGGCACTGTTGAAACGGAAGGTGGGTATCTTGTAGTCAATAAAGACAATATTAGAGTTTTTGGTGAACGTGATCCCCGCCGATTACCATGGGGTGAACTTGATATTGACGTAGTATTAGAATGCACAGGTTTCTTCTGTAGTCGCAATAAAGCAGAGGCGCATTTAGATGCTGGTGCAAAAAAAGTTTTGATTTCTGCACCTGGCGGCAATGATATGGACGCTACTATAGTTTATGGCGTTAATCACCATGTTTTAAAATCTAGCGATAGAATTGTTTCTAATGCATCTTGTACGACAAATTGCTTAGCGCCTATTGTTAAACCACTGAATGATGCTTTTGGTATCGAAAGTGGGCTTATGAATACTATTCATGCTTATACTAATGATCAGCGAATTATAGATGCACACCATGAAGACTGGCGTCGTGCTCGCGCAGCCGCAGAATCAATGATTCCAACAAAAACAGGTGCCGCGGCTGCAATTGGACTAGTTATCCCAGAACTAGATGGAAAATTAGACGGTTTTGCGATACGTGTGCCTGTTATCAATGTTTCAGTAGTAGACTTAAGTTTTATTGCTAAAAAAGATGTTTCTGTCGAGAGCGTCAATAAAGTCTTACAAAATGCCGCTAATAGCTCTGAGTTAAAAAATATTCTAGGATATTCTACGGAGCCATTAGTATCTATAGATTATAATCACACCAGCTACTCAAGTATTGTTGATGCCATGCAAACAAAAGTAAAAGGCAGATTGGTAAAAGTTCTGTCTTGGTATGATAACGAATGGGGTTTCTCTAACCGTATGTTAGATACAGCTATTGCTATGATGAATACTCATAATACTGATTAATAATATTTTGATGTATATGTAAAAAATTTGAAAAGTTCGAAAAATTTTTAGATCTGCTATATATTATTTATATATTATATTTTTAAAAATATAATATAATATATAAATATGAATAAAAATAAAGATATAGATATTAATAATTGGCTAGAGTATTATCAACCCCCAGCTGTCAATATATGGCAGGGGCGTGTTGATAGCCATTTTCCTGAACGTTACCATCAAGTAGTAAAGCCAGTTGATTTATTACATTTTGATCCTGATGATCCCTATAATCTTTTACAAAGTATTTTAGATAATGGAGACGATAAATATACTTTTGTTATCATCGGTTTTGCCTGTGACGAAGGTGTGCTGCGCAATCAAGGGCGAATTGGGGCAAGAACTGGTCCAGATAAATTACGAGGTTTACTAGCAAATTTACCATTTAATTTTGCTAATAATATAAATATATATGATCTGGGCAATATATTTTGTGATCCTGAAAATTATGAGCACAATCTAGAAGATGCTCAAGTAGCACTGGGCAAATTAGTAGAAATGATCTTACTAAGTGGCTGTCACCCTATAATCTTAGGTGGTGGTCATGAAACTGCTTGGGGGCATTATTTGGGCATGGCCAATACGGATTATGCAGAAAACCTGGGAATTATTAATTTTGATGCACATTTTGATTTAAGACCTTTATTAGATAATCATCTAGGCACATCCGGCACGCCATTTACTCAAATTGCTCAAGCAAGATCAAATGATAATTTATCTTTTGATTATTTTTGTATTGGGATCCAAAGAACTGCTAATACTTTAAGCTTATTTGAAGAAGCAGAATCTCTTAATGTAGAATATATCGAAGCAGAAAATTTAACTCCCGATAATCTAGAAGAATTTCAAAAATTTTTAGATTTTATTGACGATCATGAAGCTTTGTATGTTTCTATTTGTCTAGATGTCTTTGCAAGCAGTGTGGCGCCAGGAGTAAGTGCACCGCAGCCATTGGGTATTTTGCCTCAATATGTTTTACCTTTTTTAGAAGCATTAGCTTATAGTAATAAAGTAGTAAGTTTAGACATAGTAGAACTTGCTCCTAATTACGATGTTGATAATAATACCGCGCGCCTAGGAGCTCACTTGATTGCCAAATACATAGATAAGACATGTGCTGCCGATGACTGATTTATTATTGTATAATGCCAGAATATTTAATAATATTAATAATATTATTTTAATTAAAAATAATATTATTACAGATTTATTATATCTAGATAAAAACTCTCAAAGTTATAAAAAAGATTTAAATAAATTAATAAACTTTAGTAAGAATCATTTAGATGTCAATAATAAATGGATTACAGCTGGTTTAATAGATTGTCATACGCATTTAATTTTTGCAGGTGATCGCCAGCAAGAATTTACTGCACGGTTATCGGGAGTGAGTTACGAGCAAATTGCGAAACTTGGCGGTGGTATAAACTTTACTGTAGCTCAGACTAGAGCAGCGAGTTTTGAAGAATTATTAAATCTAGCCAAAGCTAGATTAGAGCAAATGCTTTCTAATGGTGTTACAACTGTTGAGATTAAATCAGGCTATGGTTTAAATTTAGATTCAGAAAAAAAAATTCTGCAAGTAGCCAAATATTTAGCTGAAAATTACCCAGTTACTATTCAAAAAACTTTTTTAGGCGCACACACTGTTCCAGTAGAGTTTGAAAACAAGGCTGCTGAATATATAGACTATCTAGCCCATACAGTTTTACCTGATTTAATAAATAATAATCTTGTTGATGCCGTAGATAGCTTTTGTGAAAGCATTGGCTTTACTGCCAAACAGCTACGGCCTTTATATAATCAAGCTAAGAAATATGATTTATTAATCAAAGGTCATACAGAACAATTATCTAATATAGGCGGTGCTGAATTAATCTGTGAATATGGTGGTAAATCATGTGATCATTTAGAATACGCTGATTTAAATATTGTAAAATTATTAAAAAAAAATAAAACAACTGCTGTTTTATTGCCTGGAGCTTATTATTATCTTCGTGAGAAACAAGCTCCGCCCATAGAATTATTGCGCGAACATCAAGTGCCGATGGCTGTGGCAACGGATTTTAACCCTGGTACTTCCCCTAATATTTCTTTATTAAATGCAATGAATATGGCGTGTGTGCTGTATAGGCTAACTCCACAAGAAGTCTGGGATGGTGTGACTATCAATGCCGCTAGAGCTTTAGGATTAGATGATAAAATAGGTAGTATTGAAATTAATAAACAAGCAGATTTAATAATTTGGGACTGTAATCATCCATATGATGTATGTTATTACTTCGGCTATAAGTGGTCAAAAACCATAATTAAAAATGGGCAAATTTTATGAGAGCTAATTTAAAATATACAAAATATAGAGATTGCATAATTTCAGCACCTACGGGCACTAAACTTAATACAGCAAATTGGCAAATAGAAGCTGCTTATCGTTTAATTCAGAATAATCTTGATCCTAATGTTGCTGAAAATCCAAAAGAATTAGTAGTCTATGGCGGTATTGGACGTGCTGCACGTAATTGGGAAAGTTTTGATCAAATACTAGCTTCTCTTAGAAATTTAAAACCTGATCATAGTTTGCTGATTCAATCGGGTAAACCAGTAGGAGTTTTTCAAACGCATATTGATGCTCCTAGAGTATTAATCGCCAATTCAAACTTAGTTCCTAATTGGTCGAACTGGGATGTTTTTAATCAATTAGATAAAAAAGACTTAATGATGTACGGCCAAATGACAGCAGGCTCTTGGATTTATATAGGCAGTCAGGGCATAGTCCAAGGGACATATGAAACTTTTGTTGAAATGGGTCGTCAGCATTTTAATAATAACACTGCTGGCAAATGGGTATTAACCGCAGGTTTAGGTGGTATGGGCGGTGCGCAGCCTCTAGCAGCCACTATGGCTGGATTAAGCATTTTAGCTATAGAATGTGATTATAATAAAATTTTAAGAAGATTAGATACTGGTTACTTACAGCAATATACGGATAGTCTTGATGAAGCTCTGAGTTTAATCAACGAAGCATGCGTTCATAAAAAAAGTATTTCTGTAGGTTTACTAGGCAATGCTGCTGAGCTTTATCCCGAACTAATTAAACGTGGAGTGCGCCCTGATCTTGTGACTGATCAGACTAGTGCTCACGATCCGCTTAATGGTTATTTACCAGTGGGCTTCAGTTTAGAACAAGCAGAGGAATTACGTAAGTCAGATCCAAATAAACTGATCCGTGAAGCTCGCAAGTCAATTAAAACTCAATTACAAGCTATGTTAGAATTTAATAAACTAGGTGTACCTACTGTTGATTACGGTAATAATATACGGCAGATTGCTTTTGAAGAAGGTGAGAAAAATGCTTTTGCATTCCCTGGCTTTGTCCCGGCGTATATTAGACCTTTATTTTGTCAAGGCATTGGGCCATTTAGATGGGTGGCTTTATCGGGTGATCCAGAAGATATTTATAAAACAGATCAAAAAGTCAAAGAATTGTTACCCAATCACACAAGCCTGCATAATTGGTTAGATATGGCAGCTAAGCATATTAAATTTCAAGGATTACCAGCAAGAATATGTTGGGTAGGATTAGGCGACAGGGATCGCCTAGGCATAGAATTTAACAATATGGTAGCACGTGGCGAATTAAAAGCTCCTATTGCTATAGGCCGCGATCATTTAGACTCAGGCTCAGTAGCAAGTCCTAATCGTGAAACTGAAAGCATGCAGGACGGATCGGACGCTATATCAGATTGGCCATTATTAAATTTATTATTAAACACCTCTAGTGGCGCCACTTGGGTGAGTTTTCATCACGGCGGTGGTGTAGGCATGGGCTTTTCACAGCACTCTGGTTTTGTTGCTGTTGCAGATGGTACCAAAGAGGCTGAGGCTAGATTACGTCGAGTTTTATTTAACGATCCGGCAACAGGTGTGATGCGTCATGCTGATGCTGGTTATCAAATAGCGATAGATTGTGCCCATACCCATGAATTAGATTTGCCTATGATTAACTAAAATTAATTAAGATTAATAAAAATATATTACATGAATAACAATCATATTTTTGTCCTAAAACCAGGTGAGTTAAATTTGGCTGATCTCGATAAGTTAAAACAAGGGAATTATCAGCTAAAATTAGCCGATTGTGCTATTAATAATATTTTAAATAGTCGAGAATATCTTGAACAAGAAATAGCGAAAAATACTAAAATATACGGGGTTAATACAGGCTTTGGATTATTAGCAAACAAGAAAATTGATGATCAAGATTTAAACCAATTGCAAGAAAATTTAATTTTATCGCATGCTACAGGAGTGGGTAATTATTTTAATCAAGAAATAACTAGAATTATTCTAGTGTTAAAAATTAATAGCCTAGCTATGGGCTATTCGGGAGTAAAATTAGCTACAATAGAAGAATTAATTAATTTATATAATAATAATACGTTGCCTTGTATCCCAGAAAAAGGTTCAGTAGGTGCTTCGGGTGATTTAGCTCCATTAGCGCATCTTATAGCGCCATTATTAGGCTTTGGTGAAATGTACGATCAAGATAAGATTATTCCTGCTGAACAATGGCTTAAAAATAATAATAAAACAAAATTTAATTTTGTTTCCAAAGAAGGCTTAGCTTTACTAAATGGCACTCAAGTAACGACAGCTTTGGCTGTCTATAATATACTAGCAATAGCACAATTATTTGAAGCGGCTATAAACATTGGCGCACTTAGTGTTGATGCTTTAGGCGGCAGCAGAATGCCATTTAATAATTTAATTTCAAAAGTAAGAAACCAACCAGGGCAAAAATATATAGCTGATAAATTATATAATCTATTAGAAGGCAGTGAAATATTAGAATCACATAATAATCACAATTGTCCTAAAGTCCAGGATCCTTATTCTATTAGATGTCAACCACAAGTGGTAGGTGCGTGTTGGCAGCAATTTGAATTTTCTAAACAGGTAATAGAAAATGAAATAAATTCAGTTACAGACAATCCTCTTATATTTAGCCGTGAAGAGCTAATCTTGTTTGGTGGTAATTTTCATGCTGAGCCGATAGGTTTTGCTGTAGACAACTTAGCATTAGTTTTAGCAGAATTAGGATCACTATCAGAACGCCGTACTGCTTTATTAGTTGATCCACATTTCAGTGGCTTACCAGGTTTCTTAGTTAAAAATAGCGGGCTTAATTCGGGCTTTATGATTGCACAAGTCACCGCTGCGAGTTTAGTTAGTGAAAATAAAGCGTTAGCTACACCAACAGTTATTGACAGTATACCAACGTCAGCAAATCAAGAAGATCATGTAAGCATGGCTACTTATGGGGCGAGAAGATTAGGCTCTATGGTAGATAACCTAGCTAATATAATAGGCATTGAATTACTATCTGCTGCTCAAGGAATAGACTTTCGTCGACCGTTAAAAAGCTCTCATAAACTAGAAACAATTATTACAGCATTACGCGAACAAGTTAGTTTTTATGAGAACGATAGATTTTTTCATAGTGATTTAATTAAAGCAAGTGAGTTTGTTAAAAGCTATCAGTTTTAAAAATATTTGGATGCCGTGTTGAATCATAATTAAATCACACTCACAGAAAACTGACTAACAGGGTGTATTGCATCATAATTAATCACACTTTGGACTATTTTTTTATGTTAAAATTCATCAAAATACTCATCTTCTTGAGGTTCTTAGTTAAATCACTTTTTAGCTGGGCGCTTCATTGGCTCAAACACGTTATAAGTACCTAAATAGTTGCTGGCGCGAAATAGAAATAATCTTTATTATGATTATAAATTTCGCTCATCTTATCATAAAAAAATGTCTTAACGACTAATCTGGTCTATTATTTAAAATAAAACTTTATTTCCAATATTATTATGCCATTAACTAATGAACAAGCTGCATTGATACTTCAACCAGAAATTAATACACCAGAAAACCGTTAGGCTCTAATTAATGCAGGCGATAATGCAGAAGGTATAGCCTATGCTTTAGGCCGGCTGCGCCGGGTAAACCCAGATTTAGTAACAGAAGGTAACTTCCAAGCACTTATCGCCGCAGGCCCTAATGTAGAAGGTATGGTCTGGGCTTTAGGCCAGCTGCGCCAGGTAAACCCAGATTTAATAACGGCAGATAATCGCCAAGCACTTATTGCCGCAGGCCCTAATGCAGAACGTATAGCCAGTGCTTTAGGCGAGCTGTGCCGGGTAAACCTAGATTTAATAACGGCAGATAATCGCCAAGCACTTATCGCCGCAGGCGCTAATGCGTTCGGTATAGCCCGTGCTTTAGAAGAGCTGCGGGCAAACCCAGATTTAGTGACAGAAGCTAACTTCCAAGCACTTATTGCCGCAGGCGCTAATGCAGGCGGTATAGCCCATGCTTTAGGCGAGCTGCGCGAGGTAAACCCAGCTTTAGTAACAGAAGCTAACTTCCAAGCACTTATCGCCGCAGGCCCTAATGTAGAAGGTATGGTCTGGGCTTTAGGCCAGCTGCGCCAGGTAAACCCAGATTTAATAACGGCAGATAATCGCCAAGCACTTATTGCCGCAGGCCCTAATGCAGAACGTATAGCCAGTGCTTTAGGCGAGCTGTGCCGGGTAAACCTAGATTTAATAACGGCAGATAATCGCCAAGCACTTATCGCCGCAGGCGCTAATGCGTTCGGTATAGCCCGTGCTTTAGAAGAGCTGCGGGCAAACCCAGATTTAGTGACAGAAGCTAACTTCCAAGCACTTATTGCCGCAGGCGCTAATGCAGGCGGTATAGCCCATGCTTTAGGCGAGCTGCGCGAGGTAAACCCAGCTTTAGTAACAGAAGCTAACTTCCAAGCACTTATTGCCGCAGGCCCTAATGCAGAACGTATAGCCAGTGCTTTAGGCGAGCTGTGCCGGGTAAACCTAGATTTAATAACGGCAGATAATCGCCAAGCACTTATCGCCGCAGGCGCTGATGTAGAGCAAGCTGCGTTAGCTATAATAAATGACGTTATTTTAGCACCACGACAAGCACCCTTGCGACACATGGCACCAGATTTTGTACCTAGAGCAGAGCCAGTAGTAGAACCAGTAAATGAACGCCAACGCATATTAGATGAACTTGGTATTGATAACACAGATGCAAGAATTAATATATTTATAGATCCAGTTACTCTGGAAGCCATAGAGCATCCTCGACAGTTAACTAGGGATGCAACAAGGCAGTATTTTGAGTACACTACTTTAGTGGCATTATTAGAACAA
>JAGOUU010000117.1 GCA_018061105.1 Gammaproteobacteria bacterium | reverse complement strand
AGTCAGGGTATTTTAATTTTATGTTGTTGACAAATGTGATCTGGCTTAAAGACTCTTTTGGACAGTTCTTGTTTCTATATTTTGAATTGCCATACAAAGGCACGCCTGGGTAACTCTTAACTATCATAATGGTCTATCACTCCCATGATTTTTATGAAATCCGTATTTAACTTCTGCATTTTTCCTAGCAGATACAGCATTATTAAAGTCATAGTGCAAACCTAAGCTTATAACTTTTTTCGTTACTTGTATTCTAGCTTGCCATTTGTTAGATCTTTTGTGCCAATTAACGCCAGTAATTCCACTAGTATTTCTAGAGTTTATTCTCATGTTCTGATGATTCTCAAATCCGTTAACTTCTCGTAAGTTATCAATTCTATTATTTAATCCATTACCGTCTATATGGTCTATTTGATCTCTTGGAAATGATCCGTGCATGTATAACCAAGCAATCCTATGAGCGTAATGCAACTTACCATTAAAATAAATTCTATAATATTTTTTATTATTGTTTAGATTTATCCATGTATTCCCTGCAATATCGCCTTTTTTTATTTTGTTTGACCCAGATAATATCCAAGTAAATATTCCAGTCTTAGGATCATAATGTAATCGTTTCTTTAATTCTTCTTGTGTAATAGTCATTTAGAGATTCCAATAAAAAAAGACTGGGCTATTAGCATGGTGAGATTGGCAGAAGTAGCCACACGCTATAACACAGTCTTGTTTTAATACTTCTATTTCTGATCTCACTCAGTAAATGTAATTATATCACAGGAGCTTCTGGCACAGTTTCATTGTAATTAAAAATCCTATAAAACCCATTAGGTTGTTTTTGATATGTAAGTGAAATTGGCATTTCGTCGCCCCCTTTTGTATTACTTATAAATCTATTGTATTCATTTAATAAATATTGGCTATCTCCTTTGGGCTGATACCATATCATTATATTTCTATGCTCAGTAACATAATTAACCTGCAAACATTCGTTTCCTTTGCTGCTTAATGTTTTTTTTTGACTCCAACTTAAAACATGTTCAGTCTGTTTTATGTGAGGGTCTTTCCGCATTTTCCTGTATTCAATAATAAGTCGCTCATTAGGGTCGATTAATTCGTGCTTATTTGAACAATATCTTGCTGCAATATCAGCTTTGACACCACATTCAGGGCACTCTTTTGATGTCCAGTAGTAAGCACAAGGCTTGAAACTTCCGTCACTTTTGCGGTGCAGAGCCATGCAACGCCTACCATAATGTGCGCTCATTGGCCCGTACTCAGTCATGATTCTGATACCGTTTAGATCGGTGTAATACCCATAAGCATCAATATCAAATCCATCTTCGTTTGGCCTTGCAGAAAACTCATTTTCAGTTTCGCATAACTCGCATTTTGCTGTTATTGTTGTGTCTGAGGATTTTCCTTTACTTGCTCTTATTTGAGGGGAAAATAAGTCACCATCTGGGAAAAAGTAATCAATATTTGTGCTTGTATAATCAAGTATTATCGCTTCCTTTTTTCCTGGATATACACGTAAAGCACGGCCTATTATTTGTGTAATAAGAACAGGTGAAAGAGTAGCTCTCAATATTGCTATTATTGATACAGATTCTATATCAATGCCCGTAGTCAGAGTTTCGCAGCTCACTAAATACTTGATTTTTAATTCTTTTGTATCTTTTATTATTTGCTCCCGTTCTTTTTTTGGTGTGTTTCCATCTATCATTCTGCTTATTCTTGGAGGCAAGCTTGCCATTATTTCATCGCAATGTGCAATTGTCGCACCGAATATCATCACTGTTTTATGTTCGCGTGACTTAAGAACTATTTCTTCCACAATGCGCGAAGTTTTGCGATTGAATCCAACGAAAGCTCGATCAATTGATTCTTGAGTATATTTACCTGATTTTACTTCAAGATTATTCGTGTCGTATCTGTCGCCTGTTGAACCAATAACAGGATTAGTTAGATATCCTTGATCGATTAGATATCTTGCGCTTAATTTATAAACAAGTTTCGTAAAATACGGATTTTTTGCTTTATCTTCTGGTGTTGGCTTATCGTTATTGTCAAGCTTATAAAGCAGACCATTTGTCATAGTATATGGGCTTGCAGTTAACCCGATAACCCTAAGATTTTTATTGTGATCTTTGATTGCATCTATTATTTTGATAATTGTTGGGGTCAATAAATGACTTTCATCGAGTATAACGGCGCAAAATTTATCGTCAAATTTAGACAAAGCTCCTTTAACGGTCAGAGGAGTGGCATACACAACACTATGTCTTAGTGACTTTACCCCTGCCGATGCGCTAAATAGAGAGCAATGCTCTCCTGTTAATTTAAATTTTGCTGAATTTTGTGTTAAAAGTTCAAGACTAGGCTGCAATACTAGAACTTTCTTTCCTTTTGATATTGATGTAAGTATTTTTGCCAATTCTGCAATAACTAAACTTTTCCCTGCACCTGTTGGTAGCTCGATTAAACAAGGTTCTGTTGTTTTTTTTATCCAGTTTATTGCTGAGTTAACTGCATCTGTTTGATAGTCTCTTAGTTTAAATTGCATTTTTACACCAATGTCTTTAGCGTGTCCTGGCAATCAAACATGTCACGCATACGTGCAAACACTTCGAGCGGATAGGTTAGACTCTCATACTCATGCACAGTAAAAATCACCGGATCGTCAACGGTTTTAGGATTGTTAATCTGCAAGATATACGACTTTGTAACCTCTCCTATTCCGTTTTCT
>JAGOUU010000061.1 GCA_018061105.1 Gammaproteobacteria bacterium | reverse complement strand
CAGCCAGTTAATTGCCAGTATGGGCTTTTGTTGTTAGCCTTGGCTAGTTTAGATATAGTATTAATAGGGTTTTCACGCCCCATTCGACCCAACAGTATCTCTGCAACCATGACAGGCAGGCCTATGTGCAGTATTGCTGCTAAATAGACTATAACAAAAGCTGATCCCCCGTTATCTCCAGCCATATAAGGAAACTTCCAGATGTTGCCTAAACCTACTGCGGCACCAGTTGCGGCTAGGATAAAGCCTCGGCTAGATGACCATGTTGTATGCTCATAATGAGGATTTTTTTGTCTGCCTGATTTTTTATGCTTTGTCATGTTATTGATTTACTTTTAAATTTCTTATTTTATAGTTAATCATCTAAAGTTTTAAGTTTGCCTTAATAATTGAGTAGTAAAATTACTCCCAATTATTGTAAATAGTACTAGACATTAAGTATATGAAAAAAATTATTAAATTTTTAAGAGGTCGTTATGATGTCTATAAAACAAAGAATATTAAAAGTGCAGAAGACTTAGTGGCTTCAGCAAATACTCTTTACTTAGGGGCAATGCTTAGTGGAATGGAGGGAGGTATAAAGGTTATAGTTTATGCTGCCCTAATACTGACATTTTTATTAACTATTACTTCCTTAGCTGGAATCGCCATGACGCCTGTCGGCTGGACTGTAATTGGCGCTTTGATCGCAGCTGCAGTTCTAACAGCCTCAGTATATTATTTTAACCAATTTTTAAAGAATATTGCTGATCTGAGAAAAAAGTTTGCTAAATCTCAAGAATTAACTACACAAAAAGCTAGTTTAGAGAAAGAAATTGCTGGTTATAGACTGAGGTTAAAGATAGAGGATGATGTGCAAGTTCCTGCGGAATTTTCTGATCAACGTGTGCGCTCATCGTTCTTGTTATTATTTCCTATTTTAAATAAATTTTTAAATAAATTAGTTGAATATATACGAATTCCACAAGGCGTAAAAGCATGTGTTGACGGACTCTTAATAGTGAGTAAAGCAGTTTTAGGGATTGATGCACAAAGTTCTCATGCTGCTAATACTTTTAGAATAGTATTTGCTATTACTGGGTTAACTTTAAGTGGGCCAGTCGGTCTAGGTGTTTTGCTCGGGATTATTACTGTAGGGACTATTCTGCTTGCGATAAAAAAAGCTTTGTTTGATGATCCAATTTATGATCTTACCAAAAAAATTGAAAGTGAGAATCTTGAGGAACAAGTTAAAAACTTAACACATAGACGTGATGAATATAGAACATTATTAGCTAGGATCGACGCAACTCCTGCCAATGTTTCAGAGACTAGCTCTATGACTAGGCCTGTATTATTGCTCAGATCAATAGAGACGCAAACAGATAAGGATGATGTTGCTGATGCACATTCATCTAGTCTAATCGCGGAAGGTAATTCGGCCTTTAGATAAATCATAAGGCGTAAGCTCAACGGTAACTTTATCGCCAGTAAACACACGGATGTTGTTTTTACGCATTTTGCCTGAAATATGAGCAATTATGACAAAACCATTCTCTAATTCAACTTTAAACATAGTATTAGGCAAGGTGTCAACTACGACTCCTTTCATGCTAAAGTTATCTTCTTTTGACATAAATTAATTTGCTCCAAACCACCCAAACAGCTAGTATAAACCTTATTTTTACTTTTGCAATAACCTACGTACAGCCAGCAGCCAGCCGTTGTATAACATTTGACTGGTTTCTTCTGGCATAATAGGTGAAAATTTTTGTTCTAATTCAGTATCAGCTTCAATATTAGGTATGTTACAGATACTAGCATAAGCTTGCACGCCAATTCCAGCTAAAATGGCTGCGCCTTTAGCTGTAGCTTCGCTATCGAGAGGCTTCTCAATGGTTAATCTAGTGATATCAGCCAAAAATTGTAATAACCAGTTATTAGCCGTCATGCCGCCATCTACGCGTATTGTTTCTGGTAACCCATAATCTTGCGAAAAAGCTGTTAGCAAATCACGTGTTTGATAACAAACAGATTCTAGGGCTGCGCGTACAATATGCTTAAATCCTGTTTCTCTGGTAAGACCTAAAATAGCCCCTTTGGCTTCTGGATCCCAATAGGGAGCACCAAGGCCGGTAAAAGCTGGTACTAAATAAACACCCTGAGTATCTGCTAAATTTTTAGCTATAAGCTCACTATCGGAAGAGCTTTGGATTAGCTTCATGGCGTCGCGTAGCCATTGCACAGCTGCACCAGCCACAAAGATGCTGCCTTCAAGAGCATAACTAGGGGTATTATTAATTAAATAGGCTATTGTTGTAATTAATTTATAGTTAGATTTGATGGGTTTGCTGCCCGTATTTTCTAAGACAAAACAACCAGTGCCATAAGTAATTTTACAAGTATTGGGTTTAATGCAATTTTGGCCAATTGCAGCAGCTTGTTGATCACCAGCTACACCCGTAATAGGGATCGCGGCACCAAAAAAGTTTTTATTAGTTACGCCAAAATTATCTACTGAGTTTTTTACCGTAGGTAATATATCTATGGGAATATTAAATAATTTTAATAAATCATAATCCCAAATAAGATCATGAATATTGTACAGTGCTGTGCGTGAGGCATTTGTGGCATCTGTATAATGTGATGTACCATTAGAGAGTCGCCAGATTAAATAGCTATCGATAGTCCCGAATAAAATATTTTTATTATTTTGTAAATTATATTGCTTAAGTAACCAAGAAATTTTCGACGCAGAAAAATAGGGATCTATTAGTAAGCCAGTTTTTTGATAAATCAGCTGTTCGTTTTTGGGATCTTGTTTTAATTGTTCGCAAAAACTAGCTGTGCGGCGATCCTGCCAGACTATAGCATTGTGAACAGGCTTTCCAGAAGTTTTATCCCATAAGACTGTAGTCTCTCGTTGATTAGCAATCCCAAGGCTGAGTATTTTATTTAATAAATTATTTTTAGACAAATTTAATATATTACAAGCCTGATCGAGACAATTATTAATTAATATTAATATATTACTAAAAATTTCTTCTGGATTGTGTTCTACCCAGCCAGGGTTAGGGAAAATTTGGGTAATATCTTTTTGGGTTTTGGCAATAATTTTTAAACTAATATCATATAAAATAACCCGGGTACTAGTTGTGCCTTGATCAATTACTAATAGATACATAATAGATATATGAATTTTTTATTTATCAAGATATTTTTCTGCATCAAGAGCTGCCATACAGCCAGAGCCAGCAGAGGTCACTGCTTGTCTGTATACGGAGTCCATCACATCCCCAGCAGCGAAAACACCGGAAATACTTGTAGCTGTGGCATTTCCTTTGTTACCACTTTTGACGACTATATAACCATGATTAGTTTCTAATTGATCAATAAATAGGTCAGTATTAGGTTTATGGCCAATAGCAATAAAGACGCCATCGAGATCTAATTGAGTGACTTTCTGATCTTTAGTCGACTGAGTTTTTATACCCGTTACGCCAGTTTGGTTGCCTAGTACTTCAATTAATTTATGATCCCAGAGAATATTTATATTGCCATTTTTTTCTTTAGCAAATAATTTATCTTGCATAATTTTTTCAGCTCGTAATTTATCGCGGCGATGAATTAAAGTAACTGTTTTGCAAATTTTAGATAAATATAGTGCTTCTTCGACAGCTGTGTTGCCGCCGCCAATAACAGCGACATTTTTATTTTTATAAAAAAAGCCATCGCAAGTAGCGCAAGCAGATACGCCTCTGCCCATAAATTCTTGTTCTGAGGGCAAGCCTAAATACATAGCACTGGCGCCAGTGGCAATTATTAAAGCATCGCAAGTATAAATATTACTGTCGCCATATAATTTAAATGGTTTTTGTTGGAGCTCGGCTTTATTAATATGATCATAAATAATATTAGTCTCGAATCTTAAGGCATGTTCTTGCATTCTTGCCATAAGAGCAGGTCCCTGAAGTCCCTCGATATCACCAGGCCAATTGTCTACATCTGTAGTTGTTGTAAGTTGTCCACCTGGTGCTAAGCCGGTAATGACAGCTGGTTTAAGATTAGCTCGGGCAGAATAAATAGCTGCAGTATATCCAGCTGGACCAGAGCCTAGGATTAATAATTTATGATGTTCAGTTGTACTCATAATTTTTATATATATTTATATTAATTATTATTAATAAATGACAATTATTTAGTCCCATCATAGCTTACATGGTTATATAATTAAAGATAATAATAAGTTATAGTGATCAGTTCTAGTGCGCGGCACTGGAGATGCGAAATATTGAGAATAATTTTATGGCTCAGGCACGAAAGCGAACACAGGTACCTAAAAAATCTTTGCGATCTCGAGATAAAGTTCAAACTAGAGAGAGAGAGCCAAATGGTTTTGAACAAAGATTGCACGAAGCAGGGGCTATTTTCTTATTTGCTTTGACTAGTTACTTACTTATTTGTTTGGTGACTTACAATATGAGTGATTCTGGATTTACTCATATCAATAGCAATAATAAAAATATAGCAAATTATGGCGGGCAACTAGGCGCTTGGTTCTCAGATGTCATGTATTATTTTTTTGGGTATTTATCCTACTGGATTCCAGTAAGCCTGTTTTATGCTGCTTACCGTAGCTATGCGAAGCGTGCTGAAGAACTAGTATTTGATTGGTTGCCATGGATAATTCGAACGACTGGTTTTCTATTAGCTTTGTTTAGTGGCTCTGCATTGGCAAGTCTATACGTTGGGTATATTAATCACATAATTACTTTAAATCCCTTGATAATGGGTCCAGGTGGGTTACTTGGTAAAATAATTAGTATTGGCTTTGTAAATTTATTTAATAATATAGGTGCAACAGTTTTATTATCTGCTGGTTTTTTTATCGGTGTAACTTTAGTTACAGGCTTGTCCTGGATTTTGGTTCTAGACTATACAGGGCAAAAAGTATTAAAACTAAGTTACAAAATAAAATTACTAGGTAAATCATTTTTGAAAGCAGTTAAATCTAGGTTTAAAAATAAAAATAACAATAAAAATAAATTAGAGCAGGACTTTGATTACAAGCCTATTCGATCTATTCATCCAAGAGCTTTAAACAATCAAGAAGAACCAGAGCAAAAGCTTTTATCTTTACCGATTGCTCCCAGTAAGTTTAAAACTAATTTAGACAAGATTGAGCAGGTCATTCTTAAACCAAAAAATCTTAATAAAGCAAAACAGTTACCTATAGCCTCTTTAAGTCCTGATGGTATGCCAGATGTTGGTTTGTTAGAAACACCTACCATTACAGAGGGTGTAGGTTATTCAGATGCTGAATTGCATGACTTATCTAGATTAGTAGAATTTAAGTTATTAGATTTCGGTGTGGAAGCTCAAGTCGTAGGGGTACAACCTGGTCCAGTTGTGGTTCGATTTGAATTATCTTTGGCTCCTGGCATTAAAGTCAGTAAAGTCTCAGGTCTAGCAAAAGATATTGCCCGTAGTTTAGCTATTGTCAGTGTCAGAGTTGTTGAGGTTATTCCTGGTAAGCCATACGTAGGCCTAGAGGTTCCAAATACTCATAGAGAAATAGTGAGACTACGAGAGTTATTAGAGCATCCAGAATATACAAAAAATAAATCTCCGCTTACCCTAGTATTAGGCAAAGATATCTCAGGTAAGATCAAATTAGCTGATTTAACTAAAATGCCGCATTTGTTAGTTGCTGGTACTACAGGATCTGGTAAATCAGTCGGCGTAAATGCCATGTTATTGAGTATATTATTCAAAGCCACGCCAAAAGATGTGCGCTTAATTATGATTGATCCTAAAATGCTAGAATTATCAGTTTATGATGGCATACCGCATTTGTTAGCCCCGGTAGTAACTGACATGCGTGATGCTGCGAATGCTTTAAAATGGTGCGTAGCAGAAATGGACCGTCGATATAAGCTCATGGCGGCGTTAGGCGTAAGAAATCTGGCAAGTTACAATCGAAAAATTGAAGAAGCTAAGCAAAAAAACGAACCTATATTAGATCCTTTGTGGCCAGAAGATATTGACGAAAAAGCCCCTGAGCTAGAAGTGTTGCCGTTTATAGTCGTTATAGTTGATGAATTTGCTGACATGATCATGGTCGTTGGGCGTAAAGTAGAAGAGCTAATAGCACGTATTGCACAAAAAGCACGTGCTGCTGGTATTCATATGATATTAGCTACACAAAGGCCATCTGTAGATGTTATAACGGGCTTAATTAAAGCTAATGTGCCTACCAGAATAGCCTTTCAAGTGTCTTCTAAAATAGACTCAAGAACTATTCTCGACCAACAAGGTGCAGAGCAATTATTAGGCCAAGGTGATATGTTATATTTAGCACCTGGTAGCGGCTTGCCTGTGAGAGTGCACGGGGCTTTTGTCTCAGATCAAGAAGTCCATGCTGTAGCTGATGATTGGCGAGCTCGTCAGGCGCCAGATTATAACGAAGATATTACTAATAATAATTTTAGTATCCCAGGCTTACCTAAATTATCTACTGATGACTATGATAGCGGCTCTGAGAATGATCCATTGTATGATCAGGCGGTTCAATTTGTGTTAGAATCACGTAAGGCTTCGATTTCGTCAGTTCAGCGCAGATTTAAGATAGGCTATAATCGAGCAGCTAACATAATTGAACAAATGGAATCAGCTGGAATTTTAAGTGGCAGTGGCTCGAAAGGTGGTCGTGAAATTTTAATCCCAGAAGGTCAAGGTATAAATTAATATGAAAAAAATTCTTTATGTATTGTTAATTGTATCTAGTTTTACTGTTAATAATTTCTTTAGCCAAGAAATTGCCGTTTTTAAAAATATTGAAGACGATGTAAAACTACAAAAAGAATTAGCTAAAAAAAAAGAATCTGAAGCTACTAAACAAAAGCTGTTACCGCCAGCTACACAAGAATTTGTCGATCGAATTAATAATATAAAAAGCTATTCTGCTGATTTTATCCAATCGCAAGGTGGTGATAACTCACACAAATTAGAAGGAAAATTCAAACTTTCACGACCTAATAGATTATTATGGGTTATAAATAAGCCTGAGAAAGAAAGACAAAACTATATTACCAATGGGGTAAATTATTGGCACTATGATATAGGTCTTGGGCAAGTTGTGGTTGATAAGTTTGATACTAAAAAATTGGCCAATTCACCGTTTTATTTTTTATTAGATAATATAGAAAATATAGGTCAAAATTATCTTATAGAAAAGATTAATAATAATTCTAGTAAAAATGGTTATAAGTTAAAACTTAAGCCAAAAATTGCTGCGAATACTAATTATTTAACAGATTTAGAAATATATTTTGATGATAAGCCCTTATCGCCCATAATAAAAAAAATGAGTTTTACTGCTGGTCAAAGTAAAAAAATTCTTATTACTTTAAGTAATGTTGTTTTAAATAGCTCTATTAGCAGTTCTACTTTTGATTTTAAAGTTCCAAAAGGTGTTGATGTTATTAATGCTAGTGAGATTAGTTAGAGATTAGTTAAATGGTTGGAAAAGTTACAGCACCGTTAGCAGCACGTTTACGACCAGAGCAGCTAGAAGATTTTGTTGGACAAAAACAATTATTAGGCAAAGGTAAGCCTATTTGGTCAATGCTGAATGCGAATAAAATATATTCGATGATTCTATGGGGGCCGCCGGGAACAGGTAAAACGACTCTAGCACGATTAATAGCGAAGCATTTTACAGCAGCCTTTGAACAAATTTCTGCAGTGATGGGCAGTGTAAAAGACATTCGTGAAATCGTCCATAGAGCTCAACAAAGGTTGCTTCTAAAAGAACGAACTATTTTATTTGTCGATGAAGTTCACAGATTTAATAAAGCTCAGCAAGATGCCTTTTTGCCATATGTTGAAGACGGTACTTTAATATTTATTGGCGCTACGACGGAAAACCCATCGTTTGAATTAAACTATGCTTTATTATCACGGGCTAAAGTCTTTGTTTTAGACCGGCTTAGTTTTGAAGATCTCGAATTAATTTTAAATAAGGCCATCAGCGATAAATTATTAAGCCATAAGAATCTACAAATTACAGATGACGCAAAAGCATCATTAGTCAGAATGGCTGATGGAGACGCACGAAGATTGTTAAATCGCTTAGAGTGGGTAGTATCTATCAGTAATAATGATAATATTATTACTATAGAACATATAGAATTGATGCTTAATGGTGAGAATCGTCGCTTTGATAAACAAGGTGAGATTTTTTATGATCAAATCTCTGCTTTGCATAAAGCTATTAGAGGAACAGATCCAGATGCTGCTTTGTATTGGCTTTGTCGCATGTTAGATGGTGGTTGTGATCCTATTTATATAGCCCGACGTTTGACCAGAGCAGCAAGTGAAGATATAGGGAACGCTGATCCAAGAGCCTTGAGTATTTGCCTGGATGCCTGGGAAGTGTTAAAACGTTTGGGCAGTCCGGAAGGGGAGTTAGCATTAGCGCAAGCTGTAATCTATTTAAGTGTAGCTGCTAAAAGCAACGCTGGTTATGTAGCTTTTGGGCGGGCTATGCATGCTGTTAAAACTCATGGTAGTCTAGAAGTCCCTAAGCATTTACGTAATGCGCCAACAAAATTAATGAAAAATTTAGGGTATGGAAAAGATTATCGCTATGCTCACAATGAGCCTGAGGCTTATGCAGTAGGTGAAAAATATTTCCCAAATGAAATGAGTCCAGAAATTTATTATGAGCCTGTGGAGCGTGGTTTAGAGATTAATATTAAGAAAAAATTAGATTATTTAAAAAGTTTAGATAAACAAGATTAGGTGAAGTATGTTAGATCAAAAATTATTACGGGAAAATTTGTCAGTAGTCGATGAAAGTCTCAAAAAACGTGGAAAAAAAATTGATTTATCTGTTTATGCAAATCTTGAAGAGCAGCGTAAGCTTCTGCAAGTAGAAGTGGAAAGCCTACAGAGTCTTCGCAATACTGAATCTAAGGCTATTGGTAAAGCCAAAGCAGATGGGGTATCTGCCGATAAAGTTGAGCAATTACTTGCTAAAGTGAGTAACCTTGGCGACGATTTAAAAACAAAAAATGCGCAGCTAGATAAAGTTCAGGCTGAGTTAAAAGATTTTTGTTTAAGATTGCCTAATATAGTTAATCCTAATATTCCATTGGGTCCAGATGAACATAGTAATATCGAAGTTCGTCGTTGGGGTGAGCCTAGAAAATTTAATTTCATACCCAAAGATCATGTTGATTTAGGGGCACGTAATCATGGCTTAGATATGGAAGCAGGAGTTAAATTATCTGGGGCGCGTTTTGTAGTGCTAAGGGATAAAACAGCTAGGCTGCATAGGGCGTTAGCGCAATTTATGTTAGATTTGCATACACAAGAACATGGTTATACTGAAATAAACGTGCCTTATTTAGTGGGATTAAATATACTTGAAGGCACCGGGCAGTTTCCAGATATGGAGGAGGATTTATTTTTTAGTAATACTAGTAATAATACGTTAGGTTTGATCCCAACATCAGAAGTTGCTTTGACTAATTTAGTTCGCGATGAGATCTTAGATTCAAAAGATTTGCCCCTAAAATTTACAGCACACTCAACGTGTTTTCGTAAAGAAGCTGGTTCCTATGGTAAAGATACAAGAGGTATGATCCGAGTGCATCAATTTGAAAAGGTGGAATTAGTGCAGATTTCTTCACCTGAGTCTTCTTTTGAATGCTTAGAACAAATGGTAGCTTGTGCAGAAAAAGTTTTACAGCTATTAGAGTTGCCCTATAGAGTTGTCGAATTATGCTCAGGAGATATCGGTTTTAGCTCTACTAAAACTTACGATCTAGAAGTATGGCTACCATCGCAAAATAAGTATAGAGAGATTTCTTCTTGCAGTAATTGTTCAGATTTCCAAGCGCGTCGAATGAAAACAAGATTTCGTAGTCCAGAGACTGGTAAGCCAGAGTTGGTTCATACTTTAAATGGATCTGGGGTGGCTGTTGGACGAGCATTGGTAGCTGTGTTAGAAAATTACCAATTAGAAGATGGGGCTGTTAGAGTGCCAAAAGTTTTAAAAAAGTATATGGGAGATATCGATATAATTTAAGATAGAGTTTTTAACTTGAAAATCGAGTAGGAGGGATCTCGCGATCCCGACCTCTCACACCACCGTACGTGCGATGTCGCATACGGCGGTTCTGATTAAACTGTTAACAACTCAGTCTGTCTTTGGTACAGACTAATTAAACCCTCT
>JAGOUU010000116.1 GCA_018061105.1 Gammaproteobacteria bacterium | reverse complement strand
ATCTAAATTAGGACATTTGGTAGCTTCTGCTAATGCTTGCTGATCAGCGTAAGACCATAGTAACTCTTTAAAAGCAACGTATTCATCATCATCTATCTCATCAGCAAGTCTCATGCGTGATAAATAATGGCAGATATAAGAGCCTTTTTTAAGAGGAGATTTACTTATCCTATGTAATATAATCTCAGCTATTTCTTTATTGGTCATAAGATAAAATAGTTATGTTAATAATAATAGTGTGGTGTTTTGTTAAGAGTGAAAAAGGGGCTTAATGTTGGGATCGGTGATAGGCACAATCACTCAGCGTCTCTGAAACTACTGAAGCTCAAGGCATTACTCTCTCAACAATCACATATAAAACCACAATAGCTATCAATATCCACATGAATATTACTGCTTCTTCCATCTCTTACCTGTGAATAATCTATATAGAACTCTATTAAGCAGATGATTCTCTCCCACTAATGTATCAGCTATTACAAAGTAAATAAATACTATATTAGCTACAGGAGTCAACGGCATAACTACAGCAATAAAGATTTCATCTATATCCTCTATAGCAAAGGTTTTCCCTTTTACACCTTCAGGATCATTATTATAAGCTCTAGTAGCAAAAGCAATACTGGTAGCACATAATACTGCACTGACTAAATAAATGGTAAATAATAGTGTCATAACTATCTAATTTTTTAATGTTAATACTGTGTCTAAAAAGACTATTTATTTTCTGTACTATATATAAGGTATAAAAGTTAACGGAGCGTTCCGTACTTTATGGAGCATCAGATAAAAAAAGAACTACTATTGAGTAGTCCTTGTATCTTATTTGTTTGGGTTTATCAACCAATTAATAGGTGTAACCAAACCTTGCTCTGATATACAATACATAATGATGTTTTTGAGGTTAATACTTAAAGAATAGGTAGAGAGCATGGTAACTCCCTACCTAAACTAGGTATTATGATAATGATGTAGAATCTTCTACAACAACTGCATCCTCTAAGAATGCTGAGAAATCGCATTTAGCGTTTGTGATAACAGCCTTAACAGGTGTTAATCCTACAACCAATAATGCTTGTTCACCATCTTTAGTCTCAACGTACTCAACGTCAATGTCTACTCTCTCACCCTTAGATGGTTGGTAGTCTGTACTACGGATGCTTAAGCTTAAGTTGTGGTTAAGAGCTTTGTCAAACTCTCCTGCTACTAAGTTAGCTTTAGCTTGCTCCATTTGGTATGGAGTCATAGCACCAAAGTTAGCGATTGCTACTACAGTTGTTCCATTACTCAATGTTTTGCTGAATGGATTACAGTTTGTTACTTTCACACGGTATTTACCTGGTGTAGTGATTGGAGTTCTGCTTCCTAAGATTGATAATGCGTCTGACTTGTTCATAATGTTACGTTTTTTATACATGAATTTAACTTGTGTTATCTCGCCAACACCTGCGTGGGGTATTTCCCCCTTTGTTATGTAGGGGTGGGGATAAAGTTAGTTGGCACTCTCTCTGAAATCCAAACATAATTTTAAAAAATAAAAAAAAATTTAGCAATATCTAATGCTCCCATGCATATTCTTTTAATTAAAATAGATAAGGGGGTATCACCTTTTTATCTCCATTAGCTCTTGTAAGCTTTAATAGCTCCAAAAAAATATAAAAAAATTTTTGATCTCCCTTTTTTAATGTTATCTTTGTATAAAACTAAAAGCTTATGAATACTGAACAGATTATGTTGTTGGCTTACAAGGAAGAGATTGCTGAGACTAATAGACATTTCCCTTTAGCTGCTGAATATGCTAATGCTGCACCTGAGTTTATTGTTACTGTAGGTGATGATGATATGGAGACTAGGAGCTCTTTTGAGTGCAATAAACGTAAGGTAATGGAGTATCACTCTAAAAGGATTGAGTTATATTTAAAGTATACTAATAGAGGATGAGAGTATTTATAGATGCTGATTACGCAGTAGGAGATATGGTATATCTTAAGACGGACCCAGAGCAGCTTATATTCATTGTAACAGGTTATTTAGTTAGGTCTGGTTATTTGCTATATGAGCTTACCCAAGGATTAACTACAATGCTTGCTACAGATATTGAGATTTCTCCAGAGAAAAATGTAATTAATTTATGATTTATTAGGTTATATCAGAAATATTAGTTATATTTGTACTGTATATAATAATACATAATAGTATATATACATCCTAATACGTATTTATACGAATATAAAAAAAAATTGATTTTCAAATTATAAATAATATATAATATAATATTATTGAATTTTTAAAATGTATAATAAAGTATCTGAAAAAAACGATTTAGAACTTGATTTAAGTGTTAATAGTGATATATCAGGTATTACGAATAAAATGTCTTCAAATAATTTAAAATCTAATTTATGGGATTATATTAATGCCAGAAAATTAAATTTCGGTGATAAATCTTTAACTCATCAATGGTGGAATGGTATTAATGATCTTAATTTTAAAATTGATGATGATGAATATAATGAATTTCTTGATATTTATGCAAAAGAATTTAAAAAAGAAAGAAAAATGTTGCATATCATGGAAAAACCAAAAGAAATTGGTCCACTTTGTTTGGATTTTGATTTAAAACAAATTAGTCCAGAAAGAACACTGTGTTTGGATAATATAATTGATGTCATTGGTATTGTAAATAATTTTGTTGCACAATATTATACGATAAAAAATAATTCAACTTAGAATTCATATGTATTTATGAAAGAATCTCCATTTTTTAACGCTGAAAAAAAATTATATTCAGATGGTTTTC
>JAGOUU010000115.1 GCA_018061105.1 Gammaproteobacteria bacterium | reverse complement strand
GCATAATGACGGTAGCCTAATAAATTTTGCCCTCGTAACAGCATCATAATTTGAGTATTAGGCAAGGCCGTACGTAATTTACGTAATCTGTCCCACGGATCTTCTTTTAGAAACCTTAAACAAGCATCAAAAGTAGCTCCACCCCAGGCTTCTAGTGCCCAATAACCTACTTGATCCAATTTAGGACATATGGGCAACATATCTTCTGTCCGCAATCTAGTTGCAATCAAACATTGATGAGCATCACGTAAAACAGTTTCAGTAAATTTAGTTATTATTTTAGTTGTCATTGTAAAATCCGTAATAGTGGGCACAAGCGGCAGCTAAAACAGTTGCCATAGCATGTTTTGTTGTACGCTCTGGATAGCGGGTAAGCTCAGAGTTTTGTTCAATAAAATTTGTGTCTATATTAGCGTTTTGAAATTTTTCTGTTTTTAAAATTTCTAGATAATACGGTATCGTGGTTCTAACGCCAAATAATACCATTTCTTGTAAAGCTCGCTGACCCCGTTTAATTAATTCTGGCCAATTCATAGCCCAAACTGTTAGTTTAGCACACAGTGAATCATAATAAGGCGGTATGTCATAGCCTGTATAAATAGCAGCATCTGTACGGACGCCATGCCCGCCTGGCGAATAATATTGACTAATTTTGCCAAAGCTAGGTAAAAAATTATTTTTGGGATCTTCACAATTTATTCTAAACTGAGCAGCATATCCATTTTTTGTTATATCTGATTGCTTAAGTTTTAACTCTAAACCTGCGGCAATTTCTAATTGTTTATTAACTATATCAATACCAGTTATTTCTTCAGTTACCGTATGTTCAACCTGTAGCCTTGTATTCATTTCCATAAAATAAAAATTATTATTATCTAATAAAAATTCTACAGTACCCGCATTTTCATAATTAACTTCTTGTGCTAATTTTAAAGCATAATTCGTAACAGTTAAACGCATTGCTTCTGTCAGCTGTGGACTTGGTGCTAGCTCGATTAATTTTTGATGACGTCGTTGGATAGAACAATCACGTTCAAATAAATGGACAATATTATTGTATTTATCACCTAATATTTGAACTTCTATATGCTTAGCATTTTCGATACACTTTTCGAGAAATATTTCTGTATTACTAAATGCTTTACTTACTTCTGATTTCACTCGATCATAATTTACACTGAGCTCTTGTTTATTCGCGCAGCGTCGTATCCCGCGACCACCACCACCACCTAAAGCTTTAAGCATAATAGGGTAACCAATTTTTTCTGCTAATTGTATAGCTTCTTCGACAGATTCTAGACTTTTATCAGACGCAGGAACTAAGGGCACACCTATTTTTTTAGCAACTGCCCGAGCTTCTAGTTTATCTCCCATCAAACGAATTGTTTCGGCCCTTGGACCAACAAATATTATATTACGTCGAGCACAGATCTCTGCTAATAAAGGATCTTCTGACAAAAAACCATAGCCTGGATGAATAGCATCACAGCCAGTTGCAACTGCTAGATTAACAATTCTATGTGCATTTAAATAACCCGCAACTGATTCTGCCCCTATAGAGTGTGCTTCATCAGCTTTTTTTACATGTAAAGAATGCCTATCTGCATCGCTATATATAGCCACCGAACGAATCCCCATTTCGGCACAACTTCTTACTATACGAACAGCTATCTCACCACGATTAGCAATTAAAAGTTTCTTAAGCAAAGGACGTCCCTGATCCGCTAGATTGTTATATTATATTAGCATTATTAGGCATTAAAATAATCATATGATTAGATTTATATATTATTGATGTTATAATTTAATCATATATAATTATTAACCAAACTATAGTCTATAGTTATTTATGCAAACTACTATAAAGTACAGCAACTTAGAACATTCACCATCACAGCTTACGAAATCTCCAGAAACTACAAGATCTTTAGAATCTTTAGAATCTTTAGAATCTATAAAATCTCTAGAGCGTTCTTTGTATACCCTTTTAGAAAATTATAAACTTTTAAAATTAGATCATAGCCAAACTATAGAAAAATATAATAATCTAAAACAAGCTTATTCTAAACTTAATGATACTCAACAAAAAATTGAGCAACGAGTAAAAAATCTTTTAGATCGTTTAGTATTAGAACAACAAGTCTAAAACTAATCAGTAAAAAGTCAGTTAAACAATGTCAATATAATTATTAAATCTAACCAATTACACTATTAAATACAATATCAAATGGACAACAATAAAAAGAAAACAGTTCTTGACATAAATATACTAGGCAAAGAATACAAAATTGGTTGTTTACCTGATCACCAAAATTCTTTAATTAAAGCCGCCCAATATCTAGATTCAAAAATGCGTGAGTTTAGAGATCAATACCAGATAGTAGGTCTAGATAAAATTGCTGTTTTAACTGCATTACATATTAGCCATGATCTTTTAAACCAATCTGGTAATAATAACAGTAATATTAATAGTAATAGTAATTTACAAATCAATGACAAGCTCCAAGAATTAAATGAAAAAGTGTTGGCTGCTTTGAACGAAACTGAGGATTCACTGCAAGAAATATAAATATAAAGCATCGTTAAAAGCCCTCAATGCTTTATATTGAATATTTATAACTTATTACCGCGCACGGCTAGATTTCTTAGCTGTTTTCTTTTTTGAGCGATTAGCCTGGCCAGTTTGATTAGACTTAGACCATTTTCTATCAGCTTCAGTCAATGCGTTATGCAAGTGATTCAACTTTGCTAAATGATTTTGATGATTAGCATGAGTATCTGTTGCTTGCTTATGTGCATTTTGAGAT
>JAGOUU010000060.1 GCA_018061105.1 Gammaproteobacteria bacterium | reverse complement strand
AGCTCACGTCTTATAACTCGGTCTAAAACTTCTTTTCTTTCAAGCTCTTTACTACTCATAAGATACAGTTCATTATTAAACATGGGGCTCCTCCTTGAGCGAATTAATTGCTATTTCACAACTAATTTTAGTCAAAGAGGGCCCTAACTTCTGGTTAACCCACCTAATTTTTTACTTCCTAAGCTATAGCTATCTTATGGCACGGCAGGACTGATTTCTGTCAAATTGCCGTTCATTTGACAGAAATCAGTGCTGCAGAATAATTACAACTGGTGCTGCTTTGAGCGCAAGCGAGAACAGCGCCTATTGATAATTTAATGCTAAAATTCAACCAGTTAGTCAAATTAAGCGGATCTTTCTATTTTGGCTAATTAGGATCTTACTAAATTGGCGCTACAAAGTTTATCAACAAGTATTGCAAAGAGAAACAGAAATTGTTAAACTTGCTCCTGTTGTTAATGATACGACAGTACGTTAGACTAAAACTTGTTAATTTATCAGCTTGATTTATCAATAAGTATAACGTCAACCAATTTACTAGTGGGGCCGTTAGCTCAGTCGGTAGAGCAGAAGGCTTTTAACCTTTGTGTCATAGGTTCGATTCCTATACGGCCCACCAATAATTATTAGATCTTTACAGCTATCCTTAGAACTCCTATATCAAAATAACTTTTACATAATATTTTATGAATCTATCTAATTATATTCGTGATGTGCAAGATTTTCCTAATAAAGATGTAATCTATAAAGACATTACACCTTTGCTACAAGATAAACAGGCATTCAAAGCTATGATTGATACATTTGCTGATTACTATGCTAATCAAAAAATTGATTTAGTTTTGGGCACTGAAGCTCGTGGCTTTCTTTTGGCATCTGCGGTAGCTTATGCCCTGGGTGCAGGCTTAGTTATTGCACGCAAGCCCGGAAAACTGCCTTACACAAGTATCGTAAGTGACGAGTATCATACTGAATATTCTACAGATATCTTACATATCCATAAAGATTCTATTAGTCCTAATCAAAATGTTTTAATTATTGATGACGTTCTTGCTACTGGCGGTACAGCGAGAGCTGCAAGTCAATTAGTTAAAAAGTCAGGCGGTAACGTTGCTGGTTTTGCTTTTTTGATTGAATTAAGTTTCATCAATGGCCGTCAGAATTTAATAGATGCTCCTGTCCATAGTTTAATTTCTTATTAATTCTCTAAGATTATGCTCGACAAAAATCTGAGATTTCATGAAATTTCAAAAGAGGTCTCATGTTTACTTTATTGATTAACAGTGACTTTATTGATAACAACATCATCAACTGGCACATCTTGATGATAGTGTTTTGTCGTTGTTTTAACTTTTTTAATTTTATTAACAGTCTCCATACCTGAAATAACTTTTCCAAAAACGCAATAACCCCAGCCTTGAGAGTTTTTAGCTTTAAAGTTTAAAAAATTATTATCGTTGACGTTAATAAAAAACTGAGAAGTAGCAGAATGAGGATCATTGGTACGCGCCATCGCAATTGTGCCAGTGTCATTTTTCGTACCTTTGTCCGCTTCATTTTCAATAGAATCTTCAGTAGGCTTATCTGACATGTCTAAATTTAAACCGCCGCCTTGGATCATGAAGCCGTCTATTACCCGATGAAATAAAGTATTTTCATAATGACCATTTTTGGCATACTTAATAAAATTTTCACAAGTAATAGGAGTGTTAGTAACGTCTAGCTCAATTTCTATATTGCCATAGTTAGTTTCAATAGTAGCGTTCGTAGCTTGCATAAATTTCTCGTGTTAGTACCAATATTTAGTTAATAATTTTTTGATATTATCGACATCAATGTCTAAGCATACTTTAATTTTTGGTTTACCATGCCAAGGGTTATTTGTAGAATTATAATTCATTTTGTCATCAAATATAGTCATGCCTTCGCATAGCCCCTCGGTGCCTACTCGCACGCGGCCTTCGCTGCAGGTAAAATATTCTGGGTTTGTTAAATAGGCTAGGGCATACGCATCATGACAGGAAAAGCCATCGTATCCACTAGTTGTACGGTAGAAGTCATCGTAAAAGCGAGAGATATTATATAAAAACTCACCTCGTTGACTAATAGCTTTAATAGGATTCATAAAGTCGTTGTCTAGAATTACTTTTAACGTAACGTCTAGACCTAAAACTGTAACTGGCCAGCCAGCATTTAATACTTGATCAGCAGCATGCGGATCGTTATATATATTAGCTTCGGCGACTGGAGAGATATTTCCGTTTACTCGATAAGCACCGCCCATTATCACAACTTGTTTTACTAGAGAAGCAATTTTTGGTTCTAATTGTAAAGCAAGAGCAAGATTAGTCAGGGGAGCGATAGCAACCAGAGTAACTTCATGGGGGTATCTTAAAATCTGTTCGACAATAAATTCAGCTGCTGATAATTGATGAGCTGTTTTTTTAGCAGAGCCAATAGAAACATTGCCAAGGCCGTTTTGGCCATGAACAAAATCTGCATAGCTGTTAACAACTTTTTTTAATGGCTGATCAGAGCCTTTGGCAACTGGAATATCTTCACAGCCAAAGTGCGCTAGAAGATCTAAGGCGTTTTTAGTTGTATCAACCGTAGCAAGATTGCCAAATATAGTCGTTAAGCCTAGAATTTCTATATCGGGGTGGTTTATTGCATATAAAAGCGCCATGGCATCGTCTATGCCGGGATCTGTATCTAAAATAATTTTGTGGTTTTTGTTCATATACGACTTCCCCTAATAATTACAGGAACAAAATGAATTCCAAACCGTAATCCTACCACATTTTTCTTACCACCACATCCTTTGCCAGATATTATTTTTATCTAGAGGATTTTTTGTATATTTATCATATAGATAGTGTTTTAAAGTTGCTAACATATGTAAGATAAGTAGGCCTAATGTTATATAAGATACGTAGACATGAGTATTGTAAAAAAAACCAGCTAAGGCTTCATTAGGGCTGATTAAATTAGGGATGGGGTATCCAAACCATTTGATGCCTTTGTTGCTAGCCATAGACATAACTGTGCCTGAGAACGGCATTAAAAAAATTATTATTAATAAAAAATTATGACTTAGGGTCGCTGATATCTTCTCCCAGGTTTTTAAGTGCACAGGAAATGGTGGCTTAGTGCTGATAAAATGCCAAACAATAAAGCTTAATCCTAGGAATAATAAGCTAAAGCCAATTGATTTATGTAACAGAATCAATGTCAGCCCTAGCGGGTTGTTTTCGGCTAATTCAGCTCGCCAATAGATTAAAACAAATTGGGTAATAAATAATACAGCTATAATAGCATGTAAGATTTTTGTGACTGATCCATAGCTATCGCTATGATTTGAGTTTGAGTTATTGTTAATCACAGGATTTAATTATTAGTTTTAGATTGAGAGCTTGGAGTGTAATTAGGGTCGATAATTATTTTAACCGTCATATCATCATTCGACGATAAATTGCTGTTCATTTCCCAGGGTCTGGCGTAGACGAAAGTAATTTCTGTTAGAGTTGGGACAGCAAAAGCTTGTTCATCAATTTTGAACTCCCATGATTGCATGGTCGGTGCACCAGTCAATCTAGCACCTATGTTTACATTAGGGTTTTTTAAATTAGTGACTTTGATAGGAGCTAAAAGAGTACTATTATAAGAATGTAGTAGCCATTGATAGCCAGTACTGGCATTAGTTTTGAGATTTACTTTAAACTCTGGATTTGAAGGGCCGACGTATAAAACTGATTGATCAGTTGTTTCTTTTAGTTCTTTTGGTAGTTCTTTTGGCTCTGTAGCTGTGTCTGTTGCTAACGCAATATTATGCGAACCTAATAACAATGCAGATAATATTAGAGGAAAATAACTTAACTTACGCATTTTACAACTCTCCATTAAATTGTTAATAAGTGACTAATTACTGTATTATTTCATTTTAGTTTAAATAAAGCAATGGGTTACAAACGACGCTAAACTTTTTTAGTTAAATATTTATTTAATCTAAATCCTGATCTAAATCCTTGACTTCGGAGCGACATGCTGGGAGAATACGACTCGACAAGGCTATTGGCTATGTAGCTCAGCCGGTTAGAGCACAGCATTCATAATGCTGGGGTCGGTGGTTCGAGTCCACCCATAGCCACCATTTTAAATCTTACTTTCTCTCATTATCTGCGTGGTTCTTTAGAGCTTCTTTTTTCAAAGCCTTTTGTTTAGCAAACGCATTGGCGATTAATTCTTTGCGATTAGACAGATTATCCCTTTCTTCTTGGACCTGTGCGCGAGAGATATGCGGGTTTTCACTGGCCTGATTAATAATATCTTGATAATGCAAATAATGTAATTTTACAATTTCTTCGACTTTGGATAATTGTAATTCAGTAATTAATAGCTTTTTTTCTTGAAGATTAAATAAATCTTCTGAGATACATTCTATTTGAGGCAATGCAAGCTCGACCTCTTTTCTGTGTAGGCCTTCTAAACAGTCAACCAAAGCATGGTGCATTGAAAACGATAAAATAGATAAGTCATATTTTAATAACTTGCCTAGTAAAGGCTCTATAGACTGTTCAGGGGAGGGCTTAGTTGCTATAAACTCCTGGGTAAGTTTTTTAATTGTAGATAACAAATCTAATTGCTCATATTGCAACCCAAGAAATTGAATTCTTTGTTCAATATCTTCGGTCATGATTTTTAAAATATTGCGATCATTAGTCAATAACGATTCTATCTCTTGTCCTTTGCGCCGTTCAATATGATCGGCAAGGAAAATAAGATTCGAGCAGTTATTACTATTGTTAGAGTTATTTGTCATAAGTCTCTTGTTACAACCCATTACTACTAGAATTAGATCTAGAATAGACTTAATTTAATGTTAGTACGTGGACTTGCATATATCAAGAGGTCGCAAATATTAGACAAGAGATCAGAGGGTTAGATGTCTGTTCATTGGGATATAATTAGAGTCAAATAAATAATTGAATTTAGGTCAAGCCTGGTTAATTTAATTTTGAATCAAAGTGAGAGTATTATTACTTTGTTTTATCGTTAATTGCTTCAAAGCACCCATGCCCAATAAAACGGTATCACCAGGCATGTCGGGATTAATAGTAGCATTAATATTCTGAAGAACAATATTAGTTCCAATGGTTAATTTTTTAATTTTGGTCAAATAGGCTTTTGTTCGCCCACCTGCTGTCATGATATCAATTGGCATGCCCTGAGCTAAGCCGGCTTTCTCAGCAACGCTCTGAGGTACTGCTATTGATGTAGCACCAGTATCAATTAAAAAATGTGTCTCATACTCGTTAACTTGACCTATGACTTCATATCTACTGCCATCTGTTAACGGTACCACCATTTCATAGCCGCCATTTGGTTTTTGATAAGTCACAGTATTATAAGCTCCATTGGTTTTCATAGCATACCAACGGAACAATAAGACAAGAAAGCCCAAGAAAATTAACCAAGCAATAATTAACATCTTCTTGCCGAGTTTTTTTTCTGCTTGGGCTGTATGATCTGGGTTAAAATTATTATTCATTGTGTAATTGTAGTACCAAATAAGCGATCACCAAAGTCTCCAAGACCGGGGATGATATATTTTTTATCGTTAAGTTTTAAATCAATAGCTGCCGTATAAATTTTAAGCTCTGGTAGCTTGGATTCAAGTAATGTCAAGCCTTCGGGGGCGGCCAAAAAAGACAGCAGTTTTATCTGTTTAAATCCTAGATTTACTATATTATTTATAGCCACCAAAGCTGACTGGCCACTGGCAATCATAGGATCCAGTACTAGAACTAATGTGTTGAGATTATCCGGATTATTAAAATTATTGGGAACATTACAGTAATACTGATCCGGTTTTTCGCCAGATTTTATTCTTTGTAAACCGATAAAACCAGTTTTAGCCGCTGGATATAACTCTTGAATGGGCTCGAGCATCCCTAGTCCTGCCCGCAAAATAGGCACTAAAATAAGATCCTGGTTTAATCTTTTTCCATTGGTCTCAGCTAGCGGGGTAGTTACACTAGTTGATTTAGTTGATAAATCACCAGTAGCATAAATAGCTATTAAAGTAGATAAAACTTGGGTAAGTTTTTTATAGGTTATATAAGATGTATTTTGATCGCGTAATTGAGTCAGAATATCTTGGGCTAAAGGATGGTCAATGGTATTTACTGGCATAATATTTTATTCAATCATTTCTTTTAGAGTATATAACAAATCTAATGCCTGTTTAGGATTTATTATATTTAAATCAGCATTTTTAATTGTATTTATTATTTCTGTAATATCTGCTTGAGTATTTGCAGAGATATTTTCAGAAACATTTAGATTTAAACAGCTGCTTGCTTCAGGCTTTGCTTCGAGACTTTGTAAAATGACTCGAGCTTTGTCTAAAACAACTTTAGGTATACCAGCTAATTTCGCGACTTCTAGGCCGTAACTACGATTTGTTGCGCCCATTTTAGCCTGGTGTAAAAATACTAAATCATCTTGTTGTTTTACTGCATCAAAGTGAATATTCTGCGCTTGATCTAAGTTATCAGCCAGTTTAGTAAGCTCGAAAAAATGCGTAGCAAATAGTGTAAAGCTTTTAATATTCTGGGTTAAATATTCAAAACAGGCTGAAGCTAAAGCCAGGCCATCATAAGTGCTGGTACCACGGCCAATTTCATCTAATAAAACTAAACTGTTATTAGTGGCATATCTTAATAGATTGGCTGTTTCTGTCATTTCAACCATGAAAGTGGAACGATTAGTTGCTATATCATCACTTGCGCCAATGCGAGTAAATATTCTATCAATAGGGCCTAGTAGGCAATCATAAGCAGGAACAAATGATCCTATATGGGCTAAGATAACAATTAAAGCAGTCTGCCGCATATAAGTTGATTTTCCGCCCATATTAGGGCCAGTAATCAACAAAGATGTATTTTGAGCGTCTAGTTGTAAATTATTAGCAATAAACGGTATATTAGCCAGCTTCTCTGCGACAACTAAATGTTTTCCAGATTTATAACTAATTTGTTTGATCTTAGATAGGACAGGTTTTTGTAAGCCTAGCGTTAAAGCACGATCAGCTAGATTTACTATAACATCTAGCTCAGCTATATTATTGGCAGTTGTCTGTAAGTTGGGGATTGCTAAGACTAGATTACTTAATAAGTCTAAATAGAGTCTTTTCTCACGTTCTAGAGCTAGCTCTCGGGCAGATAAATATTTTTCTTCAAATTCTTTTAATTCTGGAGTTATGTAACGTTCAGCGTTTTTTAATGTTTGGCGTCTTTGATAATAACTAGGGATACTAGTTGAATTAAAACTTTGTGCTTTTGAGATTTCTATATAAAAGCCATGAATATTATTATAGCCAACTTTAAGATTAGTAATCTTGGTCTGAGCTTGTTCTTTGGATTCTATTTTTTGTAATAATTCGGCAGTATTATTAAATATATTGCGTAATTCATCAAGCTCTTGATCGTAGCCATCAGCAATGACATTTCCATCACGAATTAGCACACTAGGCTCTAATTGGATAGCACGAGATAATAGATCAGTAATCTGATCAAATTTATAAATATTATTATGTAACTCAGTATTATTATGCTCAGATAACAGGGTTTTTAATTTAGGAATAGCTAGCAAAGAGTCTTTGAGTTTTAATAAATCACGAGGACGAGCTGTGAGTAATCCGATGCGCGTTATAATTCTTGGTAAATCACCAATAGTTTTTAAAATTGCCTGTGTTTCTTCTATCAAATTTAAATTTAAATTAAAATTATTATTTTTAATAAAATAATCTATAGCATTGTATTTATTATTCAGTAAATTTTGATCTCTAATAGGGTTATAAAGATTATGTCTTAATAATCTCGCTCCCATATTAGTTTTACAATTATTTATAATAGATAACAAATTATTAACGCCATCATTATCACAGAGTTCTAGATTTTTGCGAGTAGCGGGATCTAAGATAATATGTTGTTGCGTATTGATTGTTTTGAGATTATTAATATGGGGAAGGGCACATTTTTGTGTATTGCTGACATAGAGTAATAAGCAGCCTGCAGCTATAATGCAATTTGATTTATCTTCTAATTCAAAAGCTCTAAGATCTTGAGATTTAAATTGCTGGCATAATCTTAATCTAGCCTGATGAGCATTAAATTCCCAAGGTGGGCGTTTGACTATTAGACTGTTTTTAAGATTGTGATTATTATTTAATAAATCAAACAACTCTGGGTTTAATTGATCAAGATCTTCTTGAATAAGTATTTCTTTTGGGTTGATACGGGCTAATTCAGCTATGACTAAGTTTAAGCTATTAGGTCCTGAATTGTTGATAACATTGAAATTACCTGTGCTAAGCTCGAGATTAGCTAAAGTGTAATTGTCTTTTTTAATATATAAGCACGTTAATATATTTTCAATTTCAGGATCGAGAATACTGTCTTCTGTAATTGTTCCAGGAGTAATGATTCTTACGACTTCTCGTCTGATAGGGCCTTTATGATTATTATTAGTTTTTGGATCGCTAATTTGCTCGCATATAGCAATAGATTTAGTACTTTTAGGGTTTTTAATTAGTTTTGCTAAATAATTATCTACAGCATGAAAAGGTACGCCCGCCATTGGGATGGGTTTGTCATTAGATGAGCCTCTATGAGTTAGCGTAAGATCTAGCAATTTGCTAACCGTAATGGCATCATCGTGGAATAATTCATAGAAATCCCCCATGCGATAAAATAAATAATAATCCAGATACTGGTTTTTTATTTGCCAATACTGTTGCATCATGGGAGTATGGGATTGAGATTTTTTTTCTAAACTTTCTTGCATAGTAACTTTTAAAATTAATTCAGATCGTTCAGTATTATAATACAAAAAAATAGAAACTAATGTTAAAATAAATATATTAATAGACTTACAATAATTCTAAAATATGACTCCTGATAGTCTGACTGACAGTTTGTACAGTACAGCCGCTAGTCTTGGTAAGCTTCTTAAGCAACATCAGTTAACTATCGTTGCTGCAGAATCTTGTACCGGTGGTTTAGTAAGTGCAGCACTCACAGAATTACCGGGAAGTTCAGCATGGTTTACGCAAGGCTGGGTGACTTATACTAACAATTCTAAAACACAAGAGTTAGGAGTTATGCCAGAATTAATTGTAAAATATGGTGCAGTCAGTGAGCAAGTAGCTATTGCCATGGCAGAAGGAGCCTTAGAAAAATCTGGTGCTGACATAGCTATTGCAACGAGTGGGATAGCCGGTCCTGATGGCGGCAGTGAATTAAAACCTGTGGGTACAGTGTGGATTAGTGTAGCGATAAAAGATCAAAAAACTTTTGCTGAATGTTTATTTATTAAGGGCAATCGTGGAACAATTAGGCGGCAAACAGTAGTCACATCTATGCAAAAAACTATGCAAAAAGTCATGCAAATAATTTAAGTATATTTAATAAGGGGCAGAAATAAAAAATGGATACAAATAAACAAAAGGCTTTAATGGCAGCTTTAGGGCAAATCGATAAACAATTTGGCACGGGATCAGTCATCCGCCTAGGTGATGCTAAGGCAGTTCATAACATAGAATCAATTTCAACAGGCTCGTTAGGGCTGGATCTAGCTTTAGGAATAGGCGGGTTACCACGTGGGCGTGTTGTTGAAATATATGGCCCTGAATCATCAGGTAAAACTACCTTAACTCTTGAGACAATTGCCCAATGTCAAAAAGCTGGTGGGGTAGCTGCATTTGTTGACGCAGAGCATGCGCTCGATCCGGAATATGCGCGGAAAATAGGTGTTGACGTTGATAATCTTTTGGTATCACAGCCAGATACTGGTGAACAAGCTTTAGAAATTACAGATATGCTTGTACGCTCTGGTGCTGTTGATATGGTTGTCGTTGACTCAGTAGCTGCTTTAACACCAAAAGCTGAAATCGAAGGTGAAATGGGTGACCATCATGTTGGTCTACAAGCACGATTAATGTCGCAAGCGCTAAGAAAGCTAACTGGCAATATTAAGCGGTCGAATACACTAGTAGTTTTTATTAACCAAATTCGTATGAAAATTGGTGTTATGTTCGGTAATCCAGAAACGACGACTGGTGGTAATGCCTTAAAATTTTATGCTTCAGTACGCTTAGATATTCGTAGAACCGGTGCTATCAAAAAAGGTGAAGAAGTTATTGGCAGCGAAACAAAAGTAAAAGTTGTTAAAAATAAAGTTGCACCTCCATTTACTGTTGCTGATTTTGATATATTGTACGGCGAAGGAATTTCTCGACTTGGCGAAGTTATTGAGATGGGCGTAAAATATGATTTAATTACTAAAGCAGGTGCTTGGTATAGCTATAAAAACGAACGCATAGGCCAAGGTAAAGATAATGC
>JAGOUU010000010.1 GCA_018061105.1 Gammaproteobacteria bacterium | reverse complement strand
CTATTATCTAGCTCTGATATAAAAATTAATTTTTCAGAATCTTTTTCAGTTCTTATAGTAAAATTAGATGATTTATCAGCGTTCACTTTACTTTCGACAGTTAACTCTACAGTTAAATATTTATCAATAGCGGCCACTACAGCAGATGAACCATCCAGAACAGCATGTTCGCCCATAATCATTAAACTACCAGGACAACTTGCCGTTATTTTTTTATAAAATTCTGATGCCATAATTATCTACAGTAACTGATTGCATAGTGTAGCCCATTGTTGCACTTAAATTACGTAAATAATCTATGCTAGTAAAATCAGGACAAATAGCTAGCACAGCTCCAGCTTGATCGCCAGCAACTGCTCCTGCACCACATATTTTGGCAGCGCCACAATTAGCTTCAATATTAGTTATAAAATTATTAACCTTCTCTGGAACAACGCCAATGTAATTTAATAACTTATGATTTTCTCGCATCAATAAAATTATTTCTGATAGATTATTGTTTAATAATTCTTGCTCTAAGCTTAATGTTACTTCTGCAAAAGAGTGGCCTATATTATTTATATTTTCAAAATGTTTTTTTACAGTTTGGACACATTGGCCTGTTGTCACGACAGGCCTGCCTGTATGAATTAAATATAAATTATTAGTATGAACATTAATGGGAGTAAACTTTCCGTTTTGATAACGCATGCCGCCACCTAAAGCGGTCAAATGCAAATCTAATCCGCTTGATTTACCATGCTGCAAATTTTCCGCTTCACGGCTTAATTCAATATATTTATCTTTGGTTAATTTTAAATCTAATAGATTACCCACAGCGTACAGTAAACTTAATATAGTCGCAGCTGATGATCCCATGCCACAGCCGACAGGAATATTCGAGTGCGTTTTAAGATCTATCCCGCCAGGTAGAGCTATATTTAAGCGATCAAGAAAATGAGAAACAGCGAATTGTAATAACTCAAAGGGCTTATTTAAAACTTCACGAATACTGCATTCACCACTTAAGAATCTTTGATAATCCAAATAAGCCCTGTCTTTTAATTTGCTTAAAGTATTAATCGTATGTTTAGCGGTATATTTTAAATTAGCAAAATCAAATCCTAGTAAATTTTGCTTATTATTACTGTACGATACCGTACTAATTGCGTATAAATCAACTGCTATTGCAATTGATGGATGACCATAAACAACAGCATGCTCACCAGATATGATTAACTTAGCTGGAGCTTTTGCTGCTACCGAAACTGCTAAATTGTTCGATCTAGACATTGATACTGCTATTACGCTCCATAGCAAAATGACTTCGCATTAACTCACCCGGATTAGTCTGGGCGGCTAATAACGAAATTTCTCCACACCAGACTGCTGCCGCAACACAACGAGCTAGCCGTTGTGCATTCACTCCTGGTTTATTGTCTATTAAACAGCCAAGACGTTCTAGATTATCTTTGACAAAAGCATGATGCTTGCCATTTCCAATGGTACCAACGATGATATTAGGTAATGTGACAGAAAAATATAAATCCTCACCTTCTAATTCTGCTTGAACCATTCCTTGTGAACCCTCAACTATATTAGCAGCATCTTGACCAGTGGCTAAATAAAAAGCTAAAAGCATATTGGCAAAATGCGCGTTAGCTGTACGTAAACTACCGGCTATGATACCGCCCATAAGATTTTTTTTAACATGTAAATCGACAATCTGCTCAGGTGTTGTTTTTAATATACTTAGACAATGCTCTCTTGGAACGACACAATCAGCGATAATACTTTTACCCCTGCCTAATATTCCGTTTACAGCCGAGACTTTTTTATCAACGCAATAATTACCTGAGACTGAGATATGTTTAAGCTCCGGATATTGGTGCAGCGCCCATTCTAGTAGATGATCAGCAGCTTTAGTTACCATGTTATGGCCCGAAGCATCAGCAGTATCCATGGCAAATCTTAAATAGATTACTCGGCCATAAATCTGGGTATCCAGTCTTAGCAGTTTAGCAAAGCTGCTAGAACAAGCTACGACTTCAGCCAAATCAGGTAATCGTTGATTTAACTCATGACAAATTTTATTGGCTATAATCCCTGATTTAGCCTCTAAAGCAATCGAGCGAGTCATTTGATCCTGAACTAAAGTAGTATTTAACCCACCGGCTAATCTTGTAACTTTCGCGCCACGATTAGTTGATGGCCACAAAGGCGATTCATAGGTAGCCAACGGAAGATAGACTTCTTCTGTACGAGATTGATCATATTCGTCTTTTAATAAAACAGGTCCAACCCATTGTAGCGGGACGGCGGCATACTCTAACATATTCTAAAACCCTTTACTCACTAACTTTAACCCCTTAGATTCTATCAGATCTTAGAGGTTATTTACACAGCCATTAATTGGGCATCAACTAATTTAGCGATTTTGTTAACTAAATTTTGCAACGATTTCATATTCGAGATTATTATTAATATTTTTAGATTTGATTAAACAAAAGTCTTCAATATCCCAATCAATCGCCGGGCTAATATTATTTAAAACTGTGATGTCACCCAGGGCAATCCTTTTGAACAAAGTCACATGAGGAGTATATTTATTTTTCTTATTAATAATAAAATCAAACTGCAGATTAGGAACTTTTTGTAAATTATAAGCAATATTGTCGATCAAAACTAATAATTGCCTTGGCATAGTATTACACCCCAACCAAAAAACGCGGCTATTGCTAAAATAACCAGTATAATCTAGTTTAAGATTAAATTTTTGAAACCTTATATTTTTTATATTTTCAACAATTTCAGTTAAACAATTCTCGTATACTTCACCTAAGAAAAACAAAGTAAGATGTAATTTAGACTCAGGAACAATTTTAACATCATTATTAATTATTTTAAAATTTTGTCTGAACTCAAGTATGTTATTTTTTACAGCTGTAGAAGGCACAAGTGCAAAAAATAATCTTTGTTTGGTTGTTTGATCCAATTTATATCCTTATTTTAATATATTTAAAACAAATATCTAAAACTTGAGCAAACCACGGCGTGTATTTACTAGGGTTATGATCATAATCTAATTGAATTTGTTCAAACTCAATCCAGCTAAGTTCACAGATCTCATCTTTATTATAATTTACTGGTTTAGCGTTATATTCAGCCACAAAAACATGATCATACTCATGCTCTGTTAAGCCATTTGTAAATTCTGCTTTGTAAATAAAACAACCAGCTGCTTCTAAACTTAAATTTATTATATTTATATCAACTAATTCTTCTTGTAATCTGCTTAAAGCAGAGCTTCTTAAATCTTCACGTGCCCCAGGATGACTACAACAAGTATTAGTCCACAACCCACCGCAATGGTATTTTATTTTAGCTCGTTTCTGCAACAAAAACTCTAATTTATTATTAATATTATATCTATATAACATCACTGAGAAAGCGCGATGCAATAAACCTTGCTGATGAGCTGCGAGTTTATCTGAAACTCCCAGTGTATTATCATTGGTATCAACCAATGCAACAGTATTACGTTTTAGCATAATATATTATAATATTTAGTAAAATATTTGCATAAATCCCAGCTAAAACATCATCAAACATGATACCCATACCGCCCGACATCCGCTGATCAATAATTCTAATAGGCCAGGGCTTTACTATATCAAAAAACCTAAATAATAGAAAACCTATAATTATATATGCTATATTAAACGGTATGTTTATCATAGTAATAAAATAACCAACAACTTCATCGAATACTATACCTGGATGATCATGGTAATTTATATCACGTGCTGTTTTACCGCAAATATATATTCCCAATATAAAACTAATTATAATTAAAATAAATTCTGAGATCCCAAAATATGTATTATTAAACCAATAAAATAAAACTCCCAATAACGTCCCAAACGTCCCTGGCATAACAGGCAATAATCCCAAGCCTAAACCAAAAGCTAATAAATAAATAGGATTTTTAAAGATTACTTTTTTAGAAATGCTCCCAGCCATGCCCCCACTCCTGTATATTTTTAATATTTTTAAAAAATTCTAAGCCCTGTAGATAAATATTATTAACTTTAATAATATTATTATTATTAATATTAATATTAATATTTAAATTATTATCAGAAATTATTTGACCTATTTGAGTAATGTTAATATCAATATTATTATTTTTAATTATATCTTTATACTCTATAGGCGCTGTAAAAATTAATTCGTACTCATCACCGCCAGATAAGATGTTTCGAAAATTTTCTTGATCTCTTATGTTCGCTATATTTTCTATTGGTAACCAGTCTAAATTTATAACTGCTGTTGCACTACTTTGTTTTAAAATATGTCCAAGATCAGCAATTAATCCGTCACTTAAATCAATAGCTGCATTAGCATAGTCAGCAATAAATTGACCTACAGATACTCTTGGTTCTGGGTAATATAATTTATTATGCTCTTTTACTTTTTTGCCCAATTTTAATTGCTCTAAAATATAATTGGGTTCACCCAAAGAGCCGGTAATAAAAATTCCATCCCCTAATTGCGCATTGCTACGAGATAGTATTCTTGAATCTTGTTTAGATTTAATACCTAATACCGTCGTCGTAATACTTATTGGCCCTTTATTTATTACCCTAGTAGTATCTCCACCTATTAGATTAATCTGATATCTCTTAGCCAAAGCCGCAAAGCCATCACTAAACTCAGAAAACCATTGTTGATTGTATTTGGGAATAGAAATATTTAATAATACCCATTTGGGAGTTCCGCCCATAGCAGCTATATCGCTTAGGCTCACAGCTAGTGCTTTATGACCTAGACTATGGGGAGGAGCACTTGCAAGAAAATGCGTTCCTTCTACCATAGTATCAGTAGTAATTAACAATTCAGAATAATCTTGAATATTGACAACCGCGCAATCATCGCCTATTCCTATTTTTGTTTCATTATTATTAAATAAATTATTAAATAAATTTTTAAAATAATGATCAATTATAGCAAATTCATGCATAATTTAACCGTTAGGCCTAAGCTCCTTGGCAAGTTTATCTAATGATCCATTGATAAATTTATAACTGTCTTCTGCACCAAATATTTTGGCTATATCAATAGCCTCGTTAATTATGACTTTATATGGCACATCTAATTTATCTTTTAACTCGAAACTAGCTAATCGTAAAATAGCTCGCGTAACTGGATCGAGTTCTTTTAGATCACGTTTAATATATTTTATAAATAAATTATCCAAATCTATCATACTGTCTAGAATATTTATAAAACTAGTCTGAAAATATGACCGATCAAATTTGAGCTGGGAATTGTTTATTAAAAAATCTGCAATAATTTGCTGACTTTCGTTTTGAGAAATTTCCCTTTCGTACAGAGCTTGAACAATCATCCTTCTGGCTCTATGACGTTCTTTTTGATTCATTGATTTGCCTTTAACTTGATTATTAAATCTATCATATTAAGCACCGCAAAGGCGGCATCACTGCCTTTGTTACCGGATTTACATCCAGCACGTTCAATAGCTTGCTCTACTGTATCAGTAGTTAATACGCCAAAGCCAACAGGTTTATTATATTCTAAACTTAATCTTGCTAAACCACTTGAGCACTCGCCTGCCACATATTCAAAATGCGGAGTAGCGCCCCTAATAACAGCTCCTAGAGCAATAATACCAGTAATTTCAGGTTTATTAATTATGTTTTGCACTGCTAAAGGTAACTCCATAGCACCTGGAACATAAATTATTTCAAGCTGCTCATAGCTAATTCCCAGGCTTGTTAAACTCGATAGACAGCCATTAATTAAATTATCAACAATTATGCTGTTAAATCTACTTGCTACAATAGCCAATTTAATATTTTTAAAATTAGAAAAATTGTAACTACCTTCTGTAAGCTTTATTTTAATATCATTTTTATACATCATTTATTCTCTAATTTAATTTTTAATTTATATATTATTATCTAAACGATATCTGATTAAATCAGCAATACTACCAATTTTTAAATTATGTACCGCTGCAAAAGCCAAGAGATCATCACGCCTAGCCATTGAACCATCATCGTTTAATATTTCAACTAAAACAGCGGCCGGAACTGTATACCCACTTAATTTTGCTAGATCTATACAGGCTTCAGTGTGTCCGGGACGAGTCAACACTCCTCCTGGTTGCGCCATAATAGGGAACATATGTCCAGGTTTTACGATATCACAAGGCTTAGCATCTTGTTTAATACAAGCTGCAATAGTTTTAGCACGATCAGATGCTGAAATTCCTGTAGTAACTCCATGAGCAGCTTCTATAGAAACAGTAAATCTTGTCCCAAATGGTGCTAGATTATTATTACCAGGCACCATTAATTCTAGATCTAATTGCTTACACCGCTCTTCTGTTAGAATCAAACAAACTAAACCACGGCCATATTTAATCATAAAATTTATTGCTTCTGGCGTAGCTTTTTCTGCTGCAATAATTAAATCACCTTCGTTTTCACGGTCTTCATTGTCTAGCATGATGACCATCTTGCCATCGGCAAAGTCTTGCAGAATGTCTTCAATGCTATCAAAATTTTTAATATCAGTTTTAAAATTAGACTCTAAAATAGACATATTTCTCATGCTTCAATATTTAATAGGTTCAACTTAGTCATTTGTAAATAATTTGCAATATAACGAGCAAACATATCTATTTCTAAATTAACATAATTATTAACTTTTAAATTATTTAAATTTGTGCATGCCAAAGTATAAGGAACTATATTAACCGTAATATTACCCTTTTTGAAATCAATCTGATTTACTGTTAAACTGACACCATTGATCGTCACTGAGCCTTTAACCGCAATATATTTTAAATACTCTTGTGTTTGATTAATATTTAAATTAAAAACTATTTTTTTATGATCAGCAATTTCTTCTATTGAAGCTACTTTGATAACAGTGTCTACATGACCTGATACCAAATGGCCATTTAAATTATCACCAAACTTAAGAGACTTCTCAAGATTAACAATTTGGCCATAATTAATATATTGAAAAATAGTTTTTTCTACAGTTTCTTCTGAGATCTCAACAGTAAAATAATTTTCACCAAACTCTGTGACTGTTAAACAAACACCATTGACAGCAATACTGTCACCCAAATTTAAACAGTTTGAACCCTGAGTAAAGTCTATTGGCACCATTATTTTTACGGTGCCAGCTTTTTTATTATTAATACTATTGGGAATTAAAGTTATTACGCCAACATGGCTAATGATACCGGTGAACATAAGTATACTACAGACTCTTCAAAGTTAGTCGCCAATCTGAATCAATTTGCTTAATATGTTCACATTTTAACTTAAATAAGCCGGACATGGAACCCAAATTATTAATTCCAAACATACTTTGGGCATCACTGCCCATAATCAACCCGGATTGATAGATAATCCATTCATCAACTAATTGATTTGCTAATAAATAGCCATTAAATTTTCCACCAGATTCTACTAGAACATCATTACAGCCTAACTCGCCTAAAAAAGTCCAAAGATTGGATATCATATCCAAGTTTTCTAAACTATAGACAGTTATATTATTAGCTTTAAATTGATCTAATAGCTCTAGATTATTACTATTATTTTTATCAGCTAAATTACTTGTAATCAAAACAGTTTTGGCTAAATCTTGCTCCTGAAAAACCTTATAACTTGGATTTGTAACTAAATTTCTATCAATGACTACTCTAAGAGGCTGTTTATCTATCAATCCTATGTCTACCCCGATATCTACATTACGTACTGTTAACATGGGATCATCAGCTAACACTGTATTAGCTGTCGTCACTATAGCATCACTGTAGTACCGCAATAAGTGCCCATCTTGCCTACATAGCTCATTAGTAATCCATTTAGACTCACCATTTTGAAGAGCAACTCGGCCATCTAAACTCGCTGCTATTTTACTACGGATATAGGGCCTATTCTTAGTAATTCTTGAAATAAAACCTGGATTAATCTTTTGCGCCTGAGATTCACACACACCTAATATAATTTCAATACCAGCGGCTTGTAATAAGCTAATTCCTTTGCCCGATACTAATGGATTCGGATCTAACATGGCGATAACTATTGTTTTTACTTCAGCTTTAATTAAAGCCTCTGTACAAGGCCCAGTTTTACCAGTATGACAGCATGGTTCTAATGTAGCATAAACAGTCGAGTCTTTAAGAACAGTTTGAGAAAATCGAGCGGTCTCAATAGCATTAACCTCGGCATGATTACATCCTGCTTTTTGATGATAACCTGTGGCTATAACCTGATTATTTTTAACGATGACGCAACCTACCATAGGGTTAGGCGCTGTGTGACCACGACCGCGCTGCGCTAACTCTAACGCAAGAGTCATGTAATATTCATGGCTGATTTGGCTTTGCATCGCCTGATCTTACCATGAATAGAATATTTATCAAACTCTAGAGAGTCGAATAGCAGGCGCAGAAGCAGGTGCAAGCTCAGGCTCAGCCGCAGAAGCAGGCAATGAAAACCGTACAGTTCTGCCGAGTTTGGAATCTTTCGCAGGCGGTGATCTACCCTCTTTCTGTGCTGATACAACTGGCATGCGCGGCTTCATAGCATCATACAGATCATTAATAGATATCTCTTTGTCACAACTCATTATATTTTTAAGCAAATCACCGCATGTGAAAAATAATGGAATCAAAATACATGCTAATACAGGAGAAAAAACCAAAAAAAGTTTGGCTAATATTGTGATTATGGCTCCAATTCCTGCAAATATAAGAATCCAGCTTGCTGCAGTCAAAGCTACATAAGCTACAGCGCCAATGATTAGGCCATATTTCCATAAGCAAACACGAATACGATCTAACGTTTTTCTTAGTGTGCCTATAAATGTCTTTAAATATAAATAGTTATAGATATTAAATAACCCTAGATTACCCAAAAAGTTACCTTTAATATAACTACTAGAAGCGGGTTTGCGCTCAGCAATAGCATTGAGTTTTGTTTGAATAAGATCAGCTAATTCTTTTTGAAAATTAGTTACCCTTAAAAAAGCAATTTCCTTAGCGGCAGCTAGTTTTTTCTTAGTATCTTCAAGCAACCAAGAGGCATCATTCTTAGTATCTATAAAACGACATAATCCAGCGAAATCCCCTCTAAAATAATTTACCTGCTCTAAGATGCGAATATTAGCATTGGACGTCGCCCAACCAGATGGTGCTGCACCAGCTAAAACATCTCCCGTCACTGTCTGAATATGTAACCCCTTAAACGCTTCTTTACCAAAATGCTGCATACAATACGCAGCTTCTTTAGCTGAAACAATTGTCACTAAAGGGACAGTACTGTCTTCTAACTGCTTTACGACTATGTAATACGGATCCTTGGCACCTTTATAAAAAACATTAGGTTCTAACAAAGAACAATCAAAACTGTGAGCAAAATCACGGCTTAAAAATATATTTGTATCAAATTTAAATTTACCACTTGTTGCTGAATCAAGCTGTACTATATCTTTAGATACTAATAACAATAATGATCTTTTAGCTGATGTTTGCAATTTGTCAATCCATTCTGGATCAATAGGTTTTTTAGCATGACCTATAACGGATACAACTTCTATTTCTATTTCTATTTCTTTCTCTTGCTCCTGTTCTTTGGCAAGCTCTTTTTCGTGCTCAACTTGTGTGTCTAAAGCTTTTTCTTTTGAACGCACTCTTTCATGTCCAATGTCTTTTATAGCAGCATTTTTTACAGCTTGTATTTTTCGCATAACAGATTTTGTTTTACTACTTGAATCAAGGCCTAATATTCTATTTAGATCAGCCTCAATTTCAGCATAGGTTATCTCTAGGACAGATTTAACAGAAACTTCTTTTTCTGCTGAACCAAACTTAGTGAATAATCTATCGGATCTCTTCTCACTCACCCAGCTTGTCATAGCTAACATACGTTCAACAACGTGTGGTGGGTGATTACGCAAAATATAATCTGCTGCTAAAGAGATCATGTGTTTACGCGCTGACATTATCTGCTCTTTTAGTAGACGCTCTTTTTGATTACTATAAGTAAAGGCAACAATGTCATCAATACTTAGTTCTGTTTCAGAGCTTCTAGACAATCTAGCTTTAGCTAGCTTATCCAACTCACGGTCTATCATGAAGTCTAGACTTTGGCCATCAGCATCAAGCCCACGCATTCTTAATCCGCCCTGTAACAATTCAAATAAACACGTATGATTATTGATTAAAACAGTTGCTCGAGCTTGTCTTGCAAATTTGAGATCGACTCCTACTGTATGAGCCTTGTCAAAAAAAGTAAAGATCTGCAATGGATCGGTAATATTTAACTTAGCAGAAACAGCCGCCCAATCACTGGCGCCTATTTTTGTTTTCTTATAGTTCGTATCATCTATTTTTTCAAGAGCATATAAATCATCACCGTCAAAATATAAAACAAATTTAATTGGTGAGCCAGTATAATTATTGGCAATATGATCTAAAACTTGCCTTGCAACTTCTGAGTTTTTATATTGTCTGAGTTTTGCACCAACATCTATTATAGCTTGTGTCTGTGGACTTTGAACGCAATCTTTAATTATATCTTCCAGACTTGCATCAACTGCAATCTCACTGACTTTCATTGTATTTTTTGGCAACTTAAGTTTAGCAATAGCCTCACCATCAATTGCCTGGTTTTCAGAAGATTTTGCAAAGCTTAATTCTTTATAAGTATCATGGTTCCACGGTGTTCCTGTGAATCCTTGCGCTCTACCACTTTGTACCATTGCTATCAAATCATGCGAACACGCACCTAATGATTCTACGTCTGTATCTAAAGTTGGTAGCAATTTAAATTTTAAAATATGCCAAATAATTGGTAACGCATTTTTATTCTCAATAAGTTCTTTATTTATCTGAGTTAAATATTTTGCTTGTGCTTCAGGATCATTATATAAATCAGTCAATTTAAAACCCGTTAACTCAACAAACATCTTACTAGTTGGAGTGTCTTCTAGCGTCTTTGCCAGCTTCATTGATAACTCTAAAACTGAACTTTTATAACTATCTTGAATAAACTGGTTTAATAATTCACCACTCAAACCTGTGATCAACAATTGCTGAATTGAATACGCCATTGATTCTTCAATTGTACCAAAATCATGACCATAAGCAGGACGTTGTGGGCCATTATAGGGTATAGCTTTAAAGCTATCCTTATCTGGTCCATAATTCTCATTGTATTTACGGCGCAGTGTAGCAGGTAAAATTGTACCTAACATTCCCCTGTAAAATGATATAACTTCTACCAGATCTTCTTTATTTTTTTGATCGAGTTTTAACTCTCGAATTATTTTCGGTAAGCTTTCTTCTGGATATAGCAAATAGTTAATAATAGCATCCAGCTCTGGGGTTGTTAAATCTCTATTATTTAGCAATTTCTTCAAGCGCTGATACATTCTGCCATCTGCGCCATCTTTACTTAAAAGCTTTGTTCTTAAAAACTGTTCAAGATATTTTTTAATATCAGAATCTGATAAAGAATACGCATCGCCATTAATTAAATCAAATAAACTAATCTCATGATCTCCATGACCTTCAAGAGCACATTGAAACTTACTTAAATTATTGTATAAATCAACAAATAGAGCCTGCAATAACAAATTAGGCTTATCGCTGGCTAACCGATAAATCAAGGGATTTTTAATCCTAAGCACTGTATCAGCTTCATCAATTAACATTCTGCCATCAGCATGGATTAAATCTAAAGTCTTCTTTAAGTAATCTCTGGTTTTTTTATCAGAAGCACTTAAACTGCCTGTCTCACGACAATATTCAAAATATTTTAATCTAATAGAAAGTAACGTCTTAGAAGTAGCAATAACTACACCGTTACTTTCTTTAGTATTAACTAATCTTTCATATAAGTATTGTGCATATTCTGGCTTACTACAAGCATTACGATCAAACTCTACAGGATAAACACTAACACCAAATTTTTCTGTCATTCGCTGCTGTAAATCAACATAATTTATAACAAATAATGGTGCCGGCACAACAACCATTGAGAGCGCACCTGATGCTGCATGAGCGGCAGCAATTGTAGGAGCTATGGCTTTAGTTTTTCCTGAGCCCATTATTAGCTGAGCGAGCACTCCTGAGTCATCTTCTCTTTGGAACTTATCAAGAACACCACGTTGTAAACTCCAATAATCTAAGCCTTCAGCGCCTGATTGAAACGCCAATTCAACAGAATTATTCGCACCAACTGGTTCAGACAATAAATTGCATAATTCATCAATATCAATAATTTCAAGAGTTCTATCAGCAGATCGGCTAGAAATTGATTTAATTTTTTCTAATCGTCTTTTTAGCAAAAACTTATTACCATAAGCTAAAACTAATTGTTGAATTTTTTGTGCTTGCTCTCTATTTAGCTCAAATTCTTTACAGAATTTTTCGAAATTATATTTATTAATAACAAAATAGACCAACAGATCACCAAGATTCTGAGGCAGTTTCTTACGGGACTTGGCAACTAATCTTAAAGCTGATTGAGTTTGCGCCTCGATTGCTTGTTGAATGCCTTGATAACTTGTGTTTAGCCTGTCTAAATCTTGTTCAGCTAATGTAATTTGATCTTGTATATTTTTATCTAGTGTTGCGATCCTATCAGCCCCATTTGTATCTTGGCAATATTCTCGAAAATCATGAATAACTTTCAATTTTGCTTTTTGCTTGCTCTCAGCAAATTTTGCACTATCACTGATAAAATCTGCTTCTTTTCGATGAGCGCGCGAAGTTATACGAACAGGTTTTACTTCAAAAATCTTAGCTAAGTCAGGAGCATAGGCTAAATCAATTCTAGACACATCAAAACCAACGCCCATTTGGGCATGATCAACTTCAATGCCAGATGAATAATATGACTTAGCTGGAACAACCCGTTGCATTTGTTTAAAGTCAGCTTTGGGCACATTAAAACTTACTTTTAATGTCGCGCGCGACCAGTATTTAAAGATCTCACCACCATCACGATTAAAATTTAAAAGCTCAGGAGTGCTCGTAAGAGCATAATAGCGAGCATATCTTGCAACACGAGCATGTTCTCTTTTATTATGATCCTCCATCTGATCATGCGTATCACGAATATAATTTGGATTCTTACTGTGAGCTAAAATAATATACAACATAGTATAAAACTTGTTGTCTTTGACTCCCATATCCAGATTTAAAACATGCATATAATAACCCAAAGTTTTTTTAGCGTAAGCTACTAATTTTGGATCAACAAGCTTGGTGCCATCTGCTAAAATGTCTTTATAATATTTTAATAATTTATTATAATCTTCTTCAGTACCACCCCATACGCTTAAACTATCAATATCAAAAGAATAGACTTTACCTTTTAAAAATCTTTTAAGTCGCCCAGTCTGCACATCAATGTTTCCAGAAATATCAACCTTGAATAATTCTTCTAATATCTCTTTAGAATTGGGCATATTGGAAATACTGAGTTTACCCATAAAAAAACTTGCAATTTTTTTTACCAACCACAATAAAGCTTTTACCATAACACTTGGATCATCTGATTTAATCCTAGTTAATAGATCTTCCGGCTTAGATCTCTCTCGCATGAGCTGTGCCTTTCTAGCTGAAAATATTGCACAACTGTCGTCAGTACTTTCTAAAAATGATAATAAAGAACGCTCTTCATCAACAGTAAGCCTCTCTTCAACACTTATACTACTACATTTTTTAATGTAACCCTTGTAGTTACTTGACAGCCCTGTAAGAAATGTTAACATTTCTTGTGACACAACATGGCTTTCTATCAGTTGAAGTGACTCCAGTATTTTTGACCCTAATAATATGAAAATTTTAAGTTGCGATTTCGCAATAAATTTTGGCAATACCTTGCTATATATCCATTGGAGTATTTTATGTTTAAATCTAAAATCTGCACTATGCAACGCCACCATTGACTGACCATATGAAGTTATCAGTGATAATCCCGCTTGTAATGCCATTGTACCAGAAGGGACATTTTGATTATAAGTAGCTAACACTTTTTTCAGTTCATCACTTTTCGTACACTTATGGAGGATTTTATATATTTTTTCAGCTAATTGAGTTTTTCCTGCGCTTATTAAACTTTGTGCAAGTTTCAATGAATCGCACACTTTTTCAGCACTAGCACCATGCTCAAGACTAAAAGTAAACTCAATAGGATTAGATCCATCCATTGTATCTAAAAAACATCTATAATCTTTTTCTCCCGGTTTAGTTAATACTAATACGCCTGCTGGCAATTGACCGCTAAGAGCACAGTCTGTGCTTATCTGCCAACCGTCGCCGGTAGTAAAAACATCATCGACCAATTTGAAAACACGTTGAATACTAGGAAATTCTATTTTTGTTGCTTCATCACTTCTCCAGACAATTGCCTGAAAACTACTATCTTTCGGAACATGGATTCGTGACAATAAAATAAATATTTCATCACTTTCACGTAAGTCACACCATATGAGCGCACTACTATCATGAGGATTTTTGCAATAGCTATAAAGCTCTTTTCCACTGTCTCTATCCACTATTTTACCGTTCCCTGCAGCATCCTCCCAGGTTAATACAGGATTATACGTCATGCTTAACAGATCATCACAATTAGGCACCAATTTGTACGTAACAGAAGTTTCTTCGCCACCTTTGATACAAAAAATTTCAGGATTTCCCGTACTACGATCTATTTGGTATTTATCTTTGTTTCCTGGAACTTCAAATTGGTATTTATCTGTATTTAATTTTAAAATCTTACTAGGTGTTTTTCCATTTAAAAAACTTTTAACAAATGGATGATCTAACATAGATCTTGGGATTGCATCACTTTTAAATATAGCTCTAGGCCTTCTTCTAACAGGACTATGGGACGCGCCGTCATGAGAAGGCAAATCCTGTATTAATTCTCTAATATAACTAAAGCTTGCTTCTGCTTGAAATTTTGTCCATCTTGGTAAACTAATGGCGCTACATTCACTCTCTAATACAACAGTATAAGATTCCAGCGCCGATTGATAATCATGAGCTGTAACTTCTTTTGTCGATTTACTCAACGCAAAAATAGCATTAAGCTTGGCCAAGTGTAATAAATAATAATGGTCCTCAGAGATCTCTTGATCTAGCTCTTTATTTATAATTTCAAGCATTTTCTGCAATCCACTTCTGTCGCCAATAAAAGCAAATGATTGTGTGACCACATAAATAACATAAGCAGGAGCAAAACTTTTAAAATATTTTTGAGAGTCTCGAACTAACTCTAATAATTTTTTACGAGCCACTTTATCAAAGTCTGCGGTTAATAAATATCTTGGATGCAATAAAGCTGCGGTTAACCGATGCAATTCTGTTGTATCATGTAAAAGCTCTAAATTATCTATATAATAATCTATCACCCCCACAAGACCTAAACTTGCATAGGCTAAAGGTTCAAAAAATTTCCTTACGCCTGTGCTTAATTTCAAATCTTTACCATTGCCAGCCCGTAATGCAGCTACCGATCTGGCATCGTCCGAAGCACCATAAACATAGACATCTTCGCCTGCAAATAGATCAGTAGCATAAGAAGCATCTTTAACACGTTCGTGCGTATATCCATAAGTTTTAGTTTCTAAACTCTGAATTGGAATAGTAGAAGCATCTTCAATAGGCAAAAGTACGTTGTTACCTACTCGTAAACCGTCAGATCTCATACCGCAAGCGCTCGCTACGAAATCGTAAGCTCTTTTAAATAAATCTCGAGATCTCCCAACATGAGGATCAAGAATAATTTTTGTAAGCTCGCTTTTAAGCTCTGGACGGATAGACGGTAAATTGATATCTATACACCGCCATGTATATCTATGTTCTCTATTAGTTGATACCAGATTAACAATACAATCCTCAAGCTTTAATACAGATGATAATTCTGTAGCTTTTTTGATGCGGTCAAATTTATCTTTTTCAGCCACAGTATTAAACTCTCCGGGCTCAAAGTATGTATCCAATACATCAAGTTCAAAAAATTTCAACCCGGATGCAGCACCAGGAATATGCTCAAACTTCTCAAACTTTTTGTTCCTTGAGACTGTTTCTAATAACGCACTATACTCTTCTTGTGTTAACTTACTGAGATAATAACATCTCAATGCATCCATTAATTCTTTTTTAGTTAACCTTTTGGGAGAGCCTGATAAGTATTTTTTACTGATCTCTTGACGGATTGCTACTATTTGTTGCTGCGACTCTACATCTAAAAAACCCGCAACAGAGCTTGAAAGCAAAGCGTCTAATTGATAAATAGCAAAATTATTAAGAACATCTTTATAACCTTTACTGCTATCAGAATCAGGAATGGCTTTATTAATTAGAGTCATTGATAACTCAATTATTTTAGCTTGCACCAAAATATCTAATGGATGTGCTGCTTCATATGTTCTTCTAGAACTTTCCAAACAATCTTTGAGCCCCTGTAAAGAAGCTAATTTTTTTTCCAGATCTTGTTGGCTAAGTGGTGATTCAGTAATATTGATTGTTAACCTACTAATGTATTTAATAAGATAATTAAATCTTGCTGCATCTAATCTACGAACATTAAAACCAAGACTCCATAGCTTACGAGTAATTGTCTCTACACTAGATTCAAATGTTGTATCTGTTATTTCTGCAGGATCTGGAAGCTCTCTTGTAAAATCAACTGGGACGACTGTCCTCTCTTCAACAATTCTAGCACTACTATGAGGCATATGAGGCATTAGCGGAGCATGTAGATCGTCGACAGGTCTTTGGACAGACCGCAAAATGCCAGCGACTTGAGAACTTGTGGAGGGCTCTTCAGATAGCCTGTCGACAATGCTGTCCATAGCGCTGTCTAAAGCGCCTCGGTAAGGCTGCAAAATGTCAGCAAGTTGAAGATGTGCGATTAGCCCGTTAACTTGAGCACGTAAAAATCCACTCGTTAAACTTCTATCGTGAGCGTGACGCTGGGCAAACGAAAAGCTGGCATCTACTTCAGAACACAAATCCACATCGCATCGTCTTAATACTTGTTTTGACGCATCTGCTTGCGCTGGTTGGGCTATCCTTGAAGCAGAAGCAATTGCAGCTTCTGATGATTCTTTAATTATCGTTTCTAACTTTTCAATTTCCGTAGTAATAAAATCTTTATGTTCATTAAACTTGTCTACCAAACCAAGCGAGTAATATAATTCTTTTGAATTAATTAAGTGTCGCGCAAATTTACGGCAAAGAGTTAATACTTCTTTTTTATAAGAGAAGTCACTCGCATGTACCAAAGAAGAAAGTCGTCCAATTTTTTCTGCAAGTATTTTCCGTGTGATAATAAGCTTAGTCGTTTTATACTGGGCTTTAGTGAGTTGTTGCCTAACAATTAAATCAATTGCTTTAGCTGATCCCTGCGCGTACAAAGTCTCTGTGCTTACAGTAACTGCTGATTGAGCATACCGACTTGGCGCTACTTTCTTCACGCTAAACTGTACACTCAGTCTATCAAATAATGTATAAAGTTTTTTTGAATCATCTTGTTCTTGGCTATCTCTTATACTAACTAATCTCTCAACAAACGCCTTCAATACTCTTGAAGTAGATGCATCAACATTTGATAATTTGTATGCTACAACAGGCAGCCCCCTTTTCTTAATTACTTCATACCCTGAAACAATTTCTCTTTTTTCGTGATCTTCTTGAAGCTCGGAAGTATCAATAACATACAACTCAAGAGCATCGACAGTTTTATGAAACTCGTAAACCAGGTTAGCAGATTGCCTACGTTCAGAAGAAGGTAGTTTTTTACCCACCATACGTAAAGACTCACCTATTTTAAGCCCACTTAATCGCTTATGAATATCATCGCTAGTCCAACTTTCTGATTCTTGAATTTCTGTTAACTGACGTGTAACTTCACGAAATTTCGGATCTTCTGTGTACGTCTGTACGATATCTAGCCAATAATCCAAATTTTGTTGAAAATCTAACACAAGACAGCCCTCACAAAAAAATAAAGTTAGTTTACCACGATAAACAATAAGAGTCCATCACGTAAATCACTCATGTAACTCACTCAAAATTTACTGATACCTTATTTTACATGAGAATAATGAATGCCCAATGAATGGGAATTAGTGGGAATTAGTGGGAATTAGTGGGATTTATTGAGAAATTTTACCGCCCTCAACATCAAAACTCCCTATAGGTGATTGATCATTACGTAATGAGAAAAATGTCTGATCGCTACCCATTGAAAGTATACCAATCAATTTATGGGTATCAGCGTCTATCAAGGCTGCTCCACTACTGCCAGAGGCTCCCCAGCAATCATGCTGATAATACTGAAAAGGTATTTCTGTTACAGTACAATTCTTAGCCATAACTAATGGCACAGCCCCAGGATGAGAAAATTGATGAACCATATCACCTGTCTGTAAATTAGGCTTTGGCTCAATCATAACTTTTGCTTCAGGGTAATTATTAACCCGAAAAATGGCATGATCTATTGTATTTGCATCACCTGCTTTAAAAGCCCAACTGATGATTTCTTGGCATTGGCCTATTAAATCTGGGCTTGGCTCTTGTGGAAAATTATTTCGAGAGCGTCGAAAGTTCCATTCGACTTGTAGTGCCTTACAAGTATCTGGATATAATTTTGGATCATCTAAACAATGCCCTGCTGTTACCACATAACCATTACCGACATGAGTAGCAGTACAATAGCCATTGGATCTATCTTTTAGTTTATACGTAAGTCGACCTACCGCTTGCGCCAGTTTAAATTGACTGGTAGTTATTTTTTGAAGTTTTGTACCAATAGTGAGCTCATAACCTTGCAAACCGTCAGGGTATGTAATTGGTTTAACAATAGCTTGAATGGCATCGTCTTGTTGATAGCTATACTCTAATGGTACCCACCAAACATTTGATGGTGAAACTGCTTCAGGCCAAGGATCATAAGTGTAATTTTTACCAAATACTGTAGTACTATAATAAGGAGATATATTACTCCCAGCAGCGTTATCAGCAGAGGCTGTTGAGATTAAAAATAAATTAATTAATAAACTATGGAATTTTTTTAGCATGTTTAAATTAGATATAAATAAATAATATTATATATATAGCATTATTTATTATATTTGCCCGGTAGATGCTGGGCATAGCTCTAATGGTTGCAAAGAGAAACAAATGGGACTTTAGAGCCCCATTTTGTCGGAGATCCAGCACTGTCAAAATATAGCGTCTTTCAATGTGTATTGATTTAAAAAATCAATAAAAGCTTTGTTAGCACCCCAAAAATAGTGTTTAAGCCTGCAACTATCAGTTATTTTACAAGTATTCGTTTCATGATCAAAGCACTCGACCAAATTCATATTTGGCTCTAACGTTTTAATAAGATCTCCAATTCGAAGTTTATTAACATTGTTTGCTAATTTAACCCCTCCATTTTTGCCTTTTTTGCTTTCAATATACCCAAGCACTGAAAGATTATGGATGATTTTAGTTAGATGCTCATAAGAAATATTATAATGTTCAGATATTGTTTTAATACTGGTAAATTCATTTTCTTTATGAGCCAGATAGATTAGGCATCTTAAGCTATAATCTGTAAATTTGGTTAATTGCATAAAAACATTGCAGTTTTTTTATGATTGAATATAATATGTATTATCAATACATATTATATAGGTTGTTCATATGCTAAGTCAAAAAACAATTACAATTGTAAAATCAACAGCACCCATCCTAGAAAAACAAGGTGAGACTTTAACTAAACATTTTTATAAACGAATGTTTTCTAATAACCCCGAAGTTAAGCCATTATTTAACCCAGCTCATCAGGCTGTAGGGGCTCAGCAAAAGGCATTGGCTGGGGCTATATGTGCATATGCAGCTAATATCGACAATTTAGATGTTTTAGGTGGGGCTATTGAATTAATTGCACAAAAACATGCTTCTTTGCATGTTGAAGCAAAGGACTATCCAGTAGTTGGCATGAATTTGTTGGGCTCTATTAAAGAAGTATTAGGTGATGCTGCAACTGTTGATATTATAGATGCATGGCAAGAAGCTTATGAGTTTCTCGCTAAAATATTAATAGGTAGAGAACAACAAATCTACCTTGAACAAAAATCCCAACCAGGAGGATGGGAAGGATTTAAAAACTTCACAGTGGTTAAAAAAGAAAAAGAAAGTAGTAATATTACATCATTCTATTTATCACCAATGGATAACAAACTTCCGTTATTTAAACCAGGTCAATATATAACTGTACGCGTCCCAGGGCCAAATGGTTACACTACTATGAGAAATTACTCTTTATCCGGAAAGCCCGGAGAAAAACTATTTCGTATCAGTGTCAAACGTGAGGATGGTCTTGAAAAAGATGATCCTAAAGGATATGTATCAAATTACTTACATGATGACATCAATATTGATTCAGTTTTAGAAATCGGTCCGCCTTCTGGCGAATTTTATCTAGATATAACAGAAAATCATGACAAACCTCTAGTTTTACTTGCCGCAGGAATCGGGATCACGCCGATATTAAGCATATTACAGACAGCATTAGATTCAATGCCACATAGAGAAATCATATTTATCCACGGAGTTTTAAACGAGGGTGTTCAAGCTTTTAAAAGGACGATAGATAATTTAGCTGAAATATACAGTAATCTTAAAGTGCACTATCGATATAGCGAGCCTAATAATACTGAAAGATTAGATCTAAATGTTTCTATAGGTTTTATCGATTCAAAAATAATAGAATCTTTAGTGTCTCATAAAAATGCTGATTATTATTTTTGCGGTCCAAAATTATTTATGATAAATATTTATCATGAATTACTAATCTGGGGCATTCCTGCGTCTCAAGTTCATTTTGAATTTTTTGGACCTCTGCAACGGTTGACTTCAGGACTGTAAATTATTTGGTGTAGACCACTTATTGTTCAACATGAAATCTGCCTTCAAATTTAATAGCGAATCGATTGTTGGCAGATCTCCAGCTCGCGCATAGTTACAAGTTACAATATCAATAGCTCCTACGGAACTGCCAGCAGTTAAAAATTGGACAATTTTTCAATTTCTCGCCTAAAATCCTCTAGGTCTTTAAAAGAACGATATACCGAAGCAAAACGTACATACGCAACTTGATCAAGTTGTTTAAGTTCGTTCATAACCCACTCGCCGATAGACTGGGAGCTAATTTCTCGCTCTCCAGAAGTACGCAATTTATGCAATATTTTATTAATTGCTTTTTCTACTAAATCTGTGGGAACAGCACGTTTTTGTAAAGCATGCAAAAACCCTGAACGTAATTTATCTATAGAAAACATTTCTCGACTGCCATTTTGCTTAACTACTCTAGGTAATGTAAGCTCTACATTTTCATACGTAGTGAAACGCTCCTGGCATTCTAAACATTCACGTCGCCTACGGATTTGATCGCCTTCTCCGGATAAGCGCGAGTCTATAACTTTAGTGTCTTGCGCACCACAAAATGGGCAGTGCATAATTATCTCCGTTATATTTTATTATTTAAATACACTGGGAATCTGCGACAAAGTTTTAATACTTGTTGTTTTATAGTCGCAATTTTATCTAGATCGTTTATATTATCTAAGATTTCACAGATCCAATTAGTCACTTCGGCCGTTTCAGCTTCTTTGAAACCGCGTGTAGTAATAGCAGGAGTTCCCATGCGTAAACCACTAGTGACAAAGGGCGAACGCGTATCATTAGGAACAGAGTTTTTATTGACTGTCATATTAGCTTGTCCAAGCGCAGATTCAGCTTCTTTGCCAGTAATAGTTTTATCTAATAAAGAGACTAATACCAAATGGTTGTCCGTGCCTCCAGAGACTACTTGATAGCCACGCTCGACTAAAACTTTTGCCATAGTCCAAGAATTATTTAATACTTGTTTTTGATATTCTTTAAAACTAGGATCCAGTGCTTCTTTAAAAGCTACAGCTTTAGCGGCAATAATATGCATCAACGGTCCACCTTGGGTACCGGGAAATACTTCTGAATTGAATTTTTTTTCAAGCGTAGGTTTATCAGGATTACTTTTGGCCAAAATAATTCCACCACGCGGGCCACGCAATGTTTTGTGAGTAGTAGAAGTACACACATCAGCATATTCTATAGGTGATGGATATAAACCAACCGCAACTAAACCAGCGACATGGGCCATATCTACTAATAAATAAGCTCCCACTGCATCAGCAATCTCACGAAACTTTGACCAGTCTATTATTCTCGAATACGCTGAGAAACCAGCAATAATTAATTTTGGCTTATTTTGTTTGGCTAAATCATAAACCTCTTGATAATTTATATAACCATTATTATCTACGCCATAGCTTATAGCGTTGTATAATTTTCCAGAAAAATTTACTTTAGAACCATGCGTTAAATGCCCACCATGGGATAAACTCATGCCTAAAATAGTATCACCTGGTTTCAATAGAGCCATGAGAACAGCAGCATTGGCTTGTGAGCCTGAATGTGGCTGGACATTAACATAGTCAGCTTTAAATAACTGCTTTAATCTAGAGCAGGCAAGATCTTCAGCAACGTCTACATATTCACAACCGCCATAGTATCTCTTATGAGCGTAGCCCTCTGCGTATTTATTAGTTAATACAGATCCTTGAGCTTCTAGAACCGATAAACTAACATAATTCTCTGAAGCAATTAATTCAATATGATCTTCCTGGCGTTGCTCTTCGTCTGCTATAGCCTTAAAAACCTCAGGGTCAAAATTAGCTAGATGATTAAAAAGCATTACATATCCCTTTTTACTTAATTTTTTTATAACTTATTTATTTTGATATAACTTTATTATTTCACTAATCACTAGTGGCTTGCAAATGTAATAACCTTGGATTATATCACAACTTGTCGTCCTTAAAAAGTCAACCTGTTGCTGGGTTTCAACACCTTCGACTATAGAAAATAAATTTAGACTTTTAGCGATAGCTAAAATAGCTAGCAATAATCTAGCATCACCTGTTGTAGTTATCTCATTAACAAATGATCTGTCAATTTTTAAATAATCAATAGGCAAAATTTTTAAATAGCTCAAAGAAGAAAAACCCGTACCAAAATCATCCAACGCAGTTTTAATATTTTGTGCTCTAATCTCATTTAGAACATTAATTACTCTATCAGGGTTATCAAATAAAATACTTTCTGTTACTTCTATTTCTAATTTAGATTCAGGAAACTTTGTGAGCTGCAAAATTTTACTCATTCTGTCCACAAAATTTTCTGACTGCAATTGCAAAATAGATATGTTAACAGCTAAGATCTCAAAATCTATATTTTTACTTAATAATTCCATTCCTTGACGACAGGCTTCTTGTAAAATCCAATCTCCGACAGTTACAATCAACCCAGATTGTTCTAAAATGGGTATAAACTTGCCCGGAGAGACAACAGAGCCATCCTCCCTTTGCCAACGAATTAAAGCTTCAAAGCCACGTAATTTATTATTAGCTAAGATAACCTGAGGTTGTAATAAAAGCTCTAATTTATTATTATCTAACGCTCGACGCAGTTCATTTTCAAGATTAAATTTTTGTAAAATAGAACTATTGATCTCTTCAGAATAAAATATATATTTATTTAGACCTTTTTTTCGAGCAGCACTCATTGCAATTTCAGAGAATCTATAGATAATCTCTGGTGCAATCTGAGCATCTTGCTTAATATAACTAAAATCATCAGGGTAAATACTGATGCCAAAATAATACTGAAAGTATAAGTCTTCTTCTTTTACACGTAATGATTTATTTAATTCTCGTAGTAAATTATTTAAAAAATTTGTTATAATGAGAATTGCAGATTTCTCAGATTTGCCAGCATGAATAAGAATACCAATAATAAAAGTATTGCCGCTTAGTCTATAAAGAAATTTATCATCTTTATTTAATTTAACAATAAAATCACAACTAGCTACAAATTTTTCAACTACTTCAACAAATCTTAATAAAGCAGCATCACCATATTGATAACCAATAGTGTCATTAATAGCCTGCAGAGTGGGGATATTTATCGCGATGGTAAATAATTTATAATTTAGTAAATTCTTATCTTCGAGCAAGCCCTGATAATATTTTATTAATGATACCTTGTTAGGCAATCCGGTTAGATTATCATAATAAGCTAAATGTCGAATTTTTTCTTCAGCTGCTTGTTTATCTGTCGTAATTTTAAAATTTAGCTTTGCTAATTTAGACAAGCGCACATAAGACCAATAGGCTATGTAAAAAATAATTAAAAATAAAATTACAGATAGCAAAATTAATTTTTTTGCAAACAACTCATTCGCATCTGATTTTAAATAAGCATAAATTCTCCACTCAGGATGACCCAAAATATATTGCGTTTTAATCGGTTTTTTTGATTGATCAAGAACTCTTTGATCACCCGACAGGCTAAAATAAAATTGTATGTCAAACAGGGATGATATATTCGATACATATTTTTGAATTATTTTATTAAAATCTAAATAGCTTTCCATGAGATCGTTGTTAAGCAATTCACTAGTGACAACAAAATAGTATTTGCCGTTTTCTTTAGCAAATCTTCTACTTGTATAGTTTTGATAGTATTTTTCAGCTGGCAATATATTTATTTTAGTTATATAATGCTTGATATCTTCTGGGATTTTAGCCTGTTTAAGAATCGAGACTTTGTTTAATTTTGAATTTTTTATATTTATTCCACGAATAGATCGCACGAGAATATTTTCGATTTGTGTCAGCGAATAATTCACTTTCACTTCAAGATTATCTAAAGCATCATCTACCATTGTTTTTTGGTTAAAAGAAAACTCTCGGTATAACCAAAAGTCACTAACTACTATAGCCGCTAAAACAACTATAACGAAAACTACAAGACTGATTAACCATTGCAAAGCTTTAGGGTGAGTTATCTTCATATTAAAATTTTGGTTCTAATTTAATTAAAAATACTTTATAATATAGCACATTAATAATTTTAATGATTTTAATAATTAATGATAATAAGGTAATTTTCGTATGGCTCAGTATATATATACTATGAATCACGTTAGCAAAATTGTGCCCCCAAAAAAAGAGATTTTGCATAATATTTGTTTATCATTTTTTCCAGGGGCCAAAATAGGGGTTTTAGGTCTTAACGGAGCTGGAAAATCTACTTTATTAAAGATTATGGCTGGTTTAGATAAAGAAATCCAGGGTGAAGCCTTCTCTGCTAAAGGCATAACTATTGGTTATCTACCTCAGGAACCTAAGCTAGATGATGATAAGACAGTGCGAGCTAATATAGAACTTGGTTTAGGTGATATTAAACAAAAATTAGACCGATTCAATGAGATCAGCATGGCTTTTTGTGAGCCCATGGATGATCAAAAAATGAATGATCTCTTAGCCGAGCAAGGAGAATTACAAAATGCTATCGACGCTGCTGGAGCATGGGAACTAGACCGCAAACTTGAGATTTCAGCAGATGCCTTACGTCTTCCTCCTTGGAACCAAGAAGTTAAGTTTCTTTCAGGTGGCGAACGCCGTCGAGTAGCTTTATGTAAACTTTTATTATCTGATCCTGATATGTTACTACTGGATGAGCCTACTAACCATTTAGACGCCGAGTCTGTTTCATGGCTAGAACATTTTTTACACCAATTCCCGGGCACTGTGGTAGCAGTAACACATGATCGTTACTTTTTAGATAATGTTGCAGGTTGGATCCTTGAATTAGATCGTGGTGCTGGCATACCCTATCAAGGCAATTACTCAAGTTGGCTAGAGCAAAAAGAAGCTCGCTTAGAACAGGAAGAAAAGTCACAAGCTAGCCGCAAAAAAATGATCAAAAGCGAATTGGAATGGGTACGACAAAATCCTAAAGGCCGCCGCGCCAAAAATAAAGCTAGAATAAATCGCTTCGAAGAACTCTGCTCACAAGAAGCGCAAGAGAGAAATGAAACCCAGTCTTTATACATACCTGCAGGAACAAGACTAGGCGAACTAGTTATTAGATTTGAAAATGTTACTAAAAGCTTTAACGATAAATTGCTTATTGACAATTTATCAGTGCAAATTCCAAGAGGTGCTATTGTCGGGATCATTGGGCCAAATGGTGCTGGTAAATCAACAACTTTTAAAATGATCACCGGACAAGAAAAACCTGATCACGGTAAAATTACCCTCGGTGAAACTGTCCAATTATCTTACGTTGACCAATCTCGTGACAATTTAGATCCAAATAAAACAGTTTGGGAAGAGATCTCTGACGGCCTAGATTTTATAACAGTAGGTACTTATGAAACACCGTCGAGAGCTTATATAGGTCGCTTTAATTTCAAAGGGACTGATCAACAAAAACGTGTAGCTGATTTATCCGGAGGTGAACGTAATAGATTACATTTAGCAAAATTATTAAAATCTGGTGGAAATGTCTTACTGCTGGACGAGCCTACAAACGACTTAGACGTAGAAACTCTACGTGCTCTAGAAGAAGCTCTGTTAGAATTTGCTGGCTGCGCTTTAGTTATTTCACATGATCGCTGGTTTTTAGATCGCATTGCTACGCATATTATGGCCTTTGAAGGCGATAGTCATGTCGAATGGTTTGAGGGCAGCTATACTGAATATGAAGAGAAACGTAAACAAGAATTAGGTGAAGATTTTATTCAACCACATCGTATTAAATACAAAAAAATTGAGACTGTGGGATAAAAAATCCCAAGATACCAAACGAAAGTAGTAAATTATCTTATTACTCAGCCATTTCCGATAGATCATAGCCACCGCCTAAAGCTGTATATAAATTTATTGTATTTGCGATCATAACCAATCGTTTATTAATGACTTGCTGTTGCGCTGTATAAGTACTGCGTATAGCGTCTAACACACCCAAATAATTATCAATACCTTTTTCATACCTTGCATTTGCGAGAGAGTAGTATGCTTTTGAAGCCGTTGCGAGCTTTATTTGAGCTCTCAGTTCAGCATTAATTGTTTTACGAATAGATAACAAATCTGAAACCTCACGAAATGCATTTTGAATAGATTGCTGATACTGAACAACAGCAATATCTTTTTGTAGCTTAGTTACTTGTAACGCGGCCCAACTCCTACCTGCTGTGAATATTGGCAAACTTACTTGGGGTGTAAACGCCCAAATTTTATTATGACCAACAAATAAGCTTGACAATTCAGTGCTACCAAAACCACCAGAAGTTGTTAAAGATATTACTGGAAAAAACGAAGCCCTAGCTACGCCAATATTTGCATTTGCAGATCTTAGCGTATATTCAGCCTGTCTTATATCCGGACGGTTTTGTAATAAATCTGATGGCAGACCACTATTAATTTTAGAAACAAACTTTTCAGCATTATTAAAAGAGCCCAATAACTCCGAATCAGAAACGCTAGTGCCCACAAGCAAATCTAAATTGTTTCTATCCTGATTAATTATATCTTCTAGAGTTGATTGATCCACTTCTGCCTGCCTTAAAAAGGTTTCAGCTTGTCTCAATTCTAAATTATTGCTTATTCCAATTTCAACTCTTTTAGCAATAATATCATATGATTCTTTTTGTGTCTTTGCTGTTTTTACAGCCAAATGTAATTGTTCACGATCAGATAATAATTTTAAATAAGCGTTAGCTATTTCAGAAATTAAGAGAATTTTAGTAGTATTTTTAGCCTCTACAGAGCCAAAATACTCTTCCAAGGCTGCTTGATTCATGCTTCTTAAACGACCAAATAAATCAATTTCAAAAGCCGTGGTAGCAATATTGGCAGTATATTGATTAATAATAAATCCACTATTGGAACCAAATGATCCACTAGCAGTTTTTTGTCTATTATATTGTCCTTTCGCCTCAATAGCTGGATATAAATAGCTTTTTTGAATTTTATAATTTTCTTTTACAATTTGAATATTTAATGCTGCTTCTTTTAAATTAAGATTTTTATCTAGGCCTTTTTGTATTAACTTTTTTAGTTCTGGCTGTAAGAAAAAATTTTGCCAGCTTATTTGGTTAATATGTTTTTCTTGAGATTTTGTGTCTTGCTTAGTTTTAATTTTCCATTCTGATGGAATCAAAGGCTTTGGCCTTTCATATACTGGAATCATCGTACATCCAGAACAATAAATAAAAAATAATATAAAAATTATTAATAAATTAAATTTTTTATTATAATTTTTATTTATCATAATTTTCTATCTCTGTGTTTCTTGTTTTTTTGTGTTTTTTATATTTTTAGAGAGCTGATAGATAACCACAAAAAATAACGGTGCGAAAAATATTATTAATATAGTAGCTGAGATCATGCCACCCACGACACCAACACCGATGGCATTTTGACTACCTGATCCAACCCCAGAAGATATAGCCAATGGCAATACGCCTAGTATTAAAGCCGTAGAAGTCATAATAATGGGTCGCAATCTGATATGGGCCGCTTCTAGAGTTGCAGAAATTAAATTAGTGCCATTTTCATGCAATTTTTTAGCAAATTCTACTATTAGAATAGCATTCTTTGCTGATAACCCGATTGTCAGTAATAACCCAACTTGAAAATAGATATTATTGAGCTGTCCGAAAAAATGCGTTGCTATAACAGCTCCCAATATACCTAGGGGTACAACAAGAATAACCGCAAATGGTATTGACCAGCTTTCGTATAATGCCGCTAAACTTAAAAAAACTATCAATAAAGATATAGCATATAATACAGGCGCTTGCGATCCTGCATGTCGTTCTTCAAAAGACAACCCTGTCCATTCAAAGCCAAATCCAGGAGGTAATTTTGCTGCCATTGCCTCAATTTCAGACATTGCCTGACCTGAGCTAACACCAGGTGCAGCATTCCCTTGTATTTGGCTAGATGAAATACCATTGAATCGCTCTAATCGTGGTGAACCCAGCTCCCAATGACCAGTGGCAAAATTAGAAAATGGCACCATTTCATTATTGGCATTACGAACATACCATTTGTTAATATCACTTGGTAGCATTCGGCTACTAGCTTCAGCTTGTAAATAAACTTTTTTTACTCGACCTTTATCGATAAAATCATTAACATAAGTTGATCCCCACGCTGAACCAAGCGTACTATAGATATCATTTAATGACAAGGCTAAGGAACTTGCTTTAACCTGATCAACATCAATTTTATATTGAGGAGTATCTTCTAGACCATTTGGACGTACACCAATAAGATTTTTATTTTGTGCGGCCATGCCAAGCAGTTGATTACGAGCATCCATTAATTTTTCGTGACCGAGATTAGCTCTATCTAATAATTGAAAATCAAACCCTCCGGCATTTCCTAACTCTTGTACTGCTGGTGGTGTGATCATGAAAATTAGAGCATCTCGAATTTTTGCCATATTTGCGTTAGTCCGTGCAGCAATAGCAAAAACTTTTTGTTCAGATCTTGTCCGTACCTTCCAATCTTTTAAATTAACAAAGGCCATACCAGCATTCTGGCCACGACCTGCAAATGAGAAACCCACTACAGTAAAAAAATTTTTAACATTATCTTGCTCTTTTGTTAATAAATAATTTTCTAATTGCTTTACTACTTTCATCGTCCGTTCAGTTGTAGCATTCGGTGGCGTTGAGATCAAAGCAAACATTCTACCTTGATCTTCGTCTGGCAGAAAAGATGTTGGTATTCTCAAAAAAAACAAAATCATTACTGCTGTTAAAATAAAATAAATTATTATAAATATAATTTTTCTGCTTAATACTATACCGACAGTTTTCTCATAAAAATGCGTAGCACGTTCAAAGCCCTTGTTAAACTGTTTAAATATACTGTATTTATTGTATTTATCGTGTCTAATTTTATTATTACCTGTGCTTTTTAGCAAAGTTGCACAAAGTGCTGGTGTTAAACTCAAGGCTACTAATACCGATAAAACCATTGACGATACGACTGTAACTGAAAATTGCCTATATATAGCACCTGCAGATCCAGAAAAAAATGCCATTGGCACAAACACTGCTGATAGCACCATAGCTATGCCAATTAAAGCACCCGTTATTTGCCCCATAGATTTCTTGGTTGCATCTTTAGGTGATAAATTATCCTCTTCCATGATACGTTCAACATTTTCAACAACCACAATAGCATCATCGACTAATAATCCGATAGCTAAAACCATGCCAAACAAGGTCAACGTATTAATAGAATAGCCAAATGCAGCTAGAACTCCAAAAGTTCCTAATAATACTACAGGTACTGCTATAGTAGGTATAATAGTAGCTCGAAAATTTTGTAGAAAAACATACATGACGATAAAAACTAAACATATAGCTTCAAACAAGGTTCTAATTACATCTTTTATAGAAACTTTTACAAAAGGCGTTGTATCAAATGGATAATCTACTTTCAGATCTTGTGGAAAAAAAGGTGATAAATCTTTAATCTTTTGCTTTACAGCATCTGCTGTAGCAAGAGCATTAGCACCAGAAGAAAGATTTACCCCTATACCAGAAGCAGGTTTACCTACAAATCTTGCGACTAAATCATAATTTTCAGCTCCCATTTCAACTCGAGCTACATCTTTTAAAAATATTCTTGAGCCGTCTGGATTAACTCTTATTAAAATATCACTAAACTCTTCAACAGTCTGAAGCCTAGTTAACGCTATGACAGTTGCATTTAATTGTTGGCCTGGTACAGCTGGCGCACCACCTAATTGTCCTGCTGCTATTTGGTTATTTTGGGATTTAATTGCATTTATTAAATCAATAGTCGTCAATTTATAACTTATTAATTTATTAGGATCCATCCATATACGCATAGAATTCTGCGGGCCAAAAACTTGTATTTGTCCTACACCGTTGATACGACTAATTGGATCTTGTAAATTAGACGCTACGTAATCTGAGATCTCATATTGTGACATTTGATTATTCTCAGAGTAGAAAGCAGCAACTAATAAAAAACTACCGGAAGATTTAGTAACTCGTACTCCTTGCTGTTGTACTTCTTGTGGCAGCAACCTCATAGCTTGAGATAATTTATTTTGTACTTGTACTTGTGCAATGTCTGGATCAGCTTCTGGCTCAAATGTCAAAGTAACAGTGACATTTCCCGATGAATCACTAGTAGCTGAAAAATATCTGAGATAATCCAAGCCACTCATATTTTGCTCTATAATTTGCGTAACCGTATTTTCTATTGTTTTAGCTGAAGCACCAGGGTAGGATGCATTAATATTTACAGTAGGTGGCGCTATAGTAGGATATTGTTGAATAGGTAAAGTTTTAATAGCAAGCAACCCTGCAAGCATAATTAAAATAGCAATTACCCATGCAAAAACTGGTCGTTCAATAAAAAATGGTGCCATGATTATGTCCTAAAATCATTGTGACCAAATAAGATATACTGATAATTTGGTGCTAACCCTGATCTCAGATTTTTAGAGTCTTTAGTATTAATATTAGTATTAGTATTAGAATCTGATGGGGCCGTGGGTGTAACCAGATCAATAGGTTTAACTTTAGTTCCTGGTTTTGCTTTTATTGTTCCTTCTATAATAACTTTTTGCCCACTCACCAAACCTTTATTAACTAGCCATTTGTCTCCTATGGCTTCTGAAATTTCTATAGGTACTTGTTGTGCCGTATTTTGATTATCAACAATCCATGCCATTGCACCACCTTCTCTGTTTCTGACTACAGACTGTTGTGGGACTAACAGAGCATCTTTCAATTGGCCCTCATTAAGAATTGCTCGCACAAATAAACCAGGTAATAATTTTTGTTCTGGGTTAGGAATAACAGCTCGAACCGAAATATTTCCTGTTGTTTGTTCAACAGTAATATCAGAAAATTTCAATATCCCTGGTTTATCATAAGATTGTTTTAAATCATCAAGAATTATCTTAACAAGTGTTCCATCTTCGTTGCTTTGTATTTTCTTCTCAAGAATTTTTTGCCGCAATTGTAATACCTGTGTACTAGATTGAGCTAAATCGGCATAAATGGGATCTAATTGCTGAATCACTGCTAAAGGCTCAGCTTGATTCGCTGTCACTAGGGCACCAGCAGTAACTAATGACTTACCAATTCGACCAGAAATGGGAGCAAATACTTTAGTGTAATTTAAATTAATTTCTGCTGTTTCTGTAACTGCTTTTGCTATGGCAATATCTGCCTGAGCTTGTTGCAAAGCTGTTGTTGAATCATCGACTTCTTGTTTACTCACGCCCTTAATGCTAATAAGTTCTTTGTAACGCTGATTAAGAGAAGTAACAGATTTGAGCGATGCCTTAGCGCGTTTAAGTTGTGCAGAGGCTGTATTAAAATTGGCTTGATAAACTGCAGGATCGATTTGATAAAGTTGCTGACCTTGAGTAACTAAGCCACCTTCCTCAAACATGCGTTTTAAAATAATGCCACTTACTTGAGGGCGTATTTCAGCAACCTCATAAGCAGTTAAACGACCTGGTAACTCGACATTGATCTCAATATTTTCTGGTTTTAATGTTACAGTTTGTACTTCTACGATCGGCAACTGTGCGCGAGTCTGCTGCCCTTGTTTCGGTTCGCAAGCTGATAATTGAGTTATTAAGATAATCAAAAAAATACTAAATTTAAAAATACGATGAGATAAATGCATCCTAACCCTGAAATAATTTATTTTTATTATTATATACTTTAAGATATATATTAGAATGCAAGGAGCAAGCTGTCAAAGCTTGTAACAGCTTGTAACAGCTTGTAAGAGATAAGATAAGGCCAATCCTGAATACATACGAGATTAAAAATAGTTATTACTGTAACCGCTATAAACCATCTAATAATAACAGGGGAGTAGCTACAACATCATCAGTTGACTAGTTAACTTCTTGGTCATTGAGATCATACTGCGGTACTTGAACTGCTTGTTCCCCACTCTCTAAAAGACTTTTATAAGACTCAGCAGTAGACATTTGCCCCTGTGCCCGCTCTGCAGCTTGTAATTCTTCTTGAATTTTTTTTTGATTCTCAAAGCTATAATAATCCATTAGCTCTTGGAATAATGGCACTTCTATACTGTCAGAACCATAAGACTTATTGATATTTATCAAAATATAAATACAAAAACCTACTAGGGCAATTTTGACAAATAATTTTATTATTGACCAACTAAGTTTCAACAGTAACATTACTATCAGAACTAATACTATTAACGAAATTATGCTCATTATTTATATCTGTATCTGTATCTACACTATTTTTCCACTCGGGCTTTAGTTTTTTGGACGTTTTTGCCCCGAGCTCACGGATTTTCTCTGCTTTAGCTACTATATTGCCCTTACCTGTAGTCAGCTTATTGACAGCTAAGTGGTAAGCTTCATCTGCTTTTGTAATAGCCTGGCCAATTTTCGTAAGATCTTCAGTAAAAGCTACAAATTTGTCATATAATAACCCAGATTCTTTCGCCACTATTATTGCATTTCTATTTTGTTTTTCAAATAACCAGATGCTAGCGATAGTCTTAAGAGTCGCAAATAACGTCGTTGGGCTTACAATAACAATTTTATTGTCCCATGCTTCAGTTAATAACTCTGGCATAACTTGTAAAGCCAATGAAAAAGCGCCTTCTATTGGCAAAAATAACATGACAAAATCTGGCGTAGCTAAATTTTCTGTATACTGGTACTTCTTACTACTTAAATTATTAATATGCTTTTGTACAGACTTAAGAAATAAATGAAGATTCTCTTGTTCTGATTGTTTGTCACCGGCATTAACAGCCTCTATATATTGTTCGTAATTAGTTAAACTTACTTTAGCATCAATAATTAAATGCTTATTATCAGGAAGATTAATGATTACATCGGGTTTTAATATTTTATTATCAGCAGATCTAAGCTGTAAATCTCGACCTTGAGTTACATATTCCTCGCCCTCACGCAAACCAGAGCTTTCTAAAATTTTAGCTAAGATAATCTCCCCCCAAACTCCTTGCGCCTTTGCGCTGCCTTTTAATGCCTGAGTTAAGCTCTGAGTTTCACGGGCCATGCTAATATTATTTGCCAATAGCTTATTAATTTCATTCTTTAAAGAAAAAATCTCACGAGATTCGTTTTGATACGTTTGCTCAACTTTTTGTTGAAATTCTGTTAGCTTTTCTCTTAATGGCAAAATAATATTATTTATACTAGTATTAGCCTCTCGAGTTAAGATCTCAGTTTTATTATTTAAAATCTTACTAATATAATTTTCGAATTGTGTTTCTAATATTTTTGATTGTTGCTTAAAATTACTATTTTGAGTATTTAAGCAAATATTTTCTTTTTCTAACTCTAGAATTTGCGCATTAAGTTTTTTAGAGTTTATTATTAAGTAAATATTGTAAATAATAACAACTGTTACTAAAACAAAGACTATTATGTTTAACATATAGTTATAATTTTTTATTAAACTTCTGGTTGAATAGTAATGTGTTCTATACCATAACCATCCGATAAACCAGCTTTCGCTTGTTTTAATACTTCTGGCCAGGCCTGCAGATCATCGACTTTAATATGAGCTGATAACGCTATATAACCTGATGATAAGTTCCAAACGTGTAAATCACTTATATTTGTAACCGACGGTATACTATTTAAGAATTTGCTAACTTGTATTAGATCAATATGCTCCGGCACCCCTTCCATCAGCACTAAAAAACTTTCTTTTAATAAGTGATAAACTGAGCGTAAAACAATTACGCAAATAAGCATAGATAAAATAGGATCTATCGGCATCCAGCCCGTAAGATAAATAATAGCCCCGGCTAAAATAGCGGCGACTGAACCTAAGAGATCACCCAGAACATGAACTAAAGCCGCACGTGTATTTAAATTAGTATGTCCATGGCCATGACTCGCACTAGATAGCTTAAATGCCACAATAAGATTTATTAACAAACCTATAGTAGCGACTATAAAGACACTCGACCCATCAACATTAGTGTGATTCCAAATTCGATCTACTGCTTCATAGACTATAGCAGCTATGACAATTAACATAAAAACAGCATTAATCATAGCAGCCACTACTTCAATACGGGCAAAACCATAACTATGTTTCTTAGACGGAGGTCGACGCATAAAAATGCCAGCTAATAAAGCTAACAGTAACGCCGTAGCATCTGTAAGCATATGTCCTGCGTCACTTAATAAAGCAAGAGATCCAGAAATATAACCAACAACAGCTTCCACTATTGAGTAACCAAAAGTTAATAGCAGAGCGAAAGCTAACGAACGCTGGTTTTTGTCATTATCCTGTTTAAAATTAGGTTGGCAATTGTTAGTCATGAATTTGTTCTATTTGTTTTTTGTCTACGGCATTAACATTAATAAGCCAATTGTATACTGTCTCAAGATTTTTACTTAAATCAGTATTAGGGGTATAATTTAACTCAGCCTGAGCAAGTTTTATATTAGCACAAGAGTGTTTTATGTCACCTGCTATAAAATCTTTATAAATCGGTTTAATGTTATATATTAACTCATTTTTACCAACTAAATCTATAATATTCCCTAATAAAGTATCTAAATCTAACGCCGAGCCGACACCTATATTATAGACTTGATTATATTCTCCATTAAAACATGCTAAAATATTTGCTTGAACGACATTATCAACATGACAAAAGTCTCGAGTAGTTCTTCCATCACCGTATATATATATTTGCTCTTGATTAATAACTTGATTGATCCATTTAGGTATAACAGCAGAATAAGTACTCTTAGGATCTTGGTGTTTGCCATAAATATTAAAATATCTTAACCCAATAGTTGTCAAATTATGGTGGCTAGAATATTGCTCGGCATAGAGCTCATTGACATATTTACTAACAGCATACGGTGATAAAAAATTACCTATTCGAGGCTCTAATTTCTCAAGATCGTCGTTATCACCATAGACCGCACTAGAACTAGCATAGACCAATGTTTTAACAGCAGATTCTTTAGATAACTCCAGAACATTATTAAAACCATCTATATTGACTTTTGAAGTTAGCTTCGGATTAATAATAGACAAAGGTACTGAAGCCACTGCTGCTTGATGTAAAACAAAATCAATGTTGGCGCTATCAAATATATTCTTACAAGCTGCATAATCTGCTATATCAACTTGGTAAAATTCAAAATTATCTAACTTATCTAATCTATTAATATTCTGCATCTTGCCACTAGATAAATTATCAATACCGATTACTTTTTGATTTAATAATAATAATTGCTCTAATAAATTTGATCCAATAAAGCCAGCAACACCAGTAATCAACCAAGTCCTAGGCTGCAATAATAATTTTTTTTTAATCTCTTCGTATTTATACATCTTTTAATCTCCTGCAAGTAAATTGTAGAGTTCTGGCGTTTCTTTATAACAACGTAAAATTCTCTTGATGTCTTTTTGCCAAGAAAATTTAAAAAAGTAGTTAGTTCTGTATTTGCGCATAGCATCTAGATCTAAAACTACTAATTGACCATTTTCAAGCACCAAATTTGCTGCTTTGAGATCGCCGTGGCTAATTCTCAATGTCTTTAAATTCTCTAATAAACTTATTATTTGCTCTATTATATTAATATTAATATTAGTATTAGTATTAGTATATAAATCTGTATCGCTAAGATTAGCCAAACCAAGATTTTCACTATAAGACATAATATAAAAACTATCTTGTAGCAAAAACCATTTTTTAAAAACTATACTCGCAATAGGACTTGGTGTATTAATATTGACTTGCTCTAACAAATTAGCAAAACACCATGAGTTTACAGCTCTGGGCAATCTCAAATAAGACTTTAATGTCCGAGCAAACTGCTTAAGAAAACTTCCAGGTAAATAATATTTTATAACAAATTTATTATTATTAAAATTTATCAAATAAACATGAGCTGTATTACCCTGCTTTAAAGTAGCTATTTTATAATCTGCTATAAATTTATGAGGACTAGCTAAAAACTCAGCAGTTAGCCCATAATCATTTTGATTATCTAAATTTTGATAATATCTACGTTTTATAACATACCAAATATTTTGTTTGTTATTTTTAAATTTAACAACTTTAAAATCAGTGCAATTACGCAATGTTTTAACCAAAAAATCATAAATTTTATTTTGTAATTGCTTATTGGCTTTAGTACAAATTTTATTAACCAACTTGTCACTATGGTGAGCAATATTGGTAATTAAACTTTGCAAATAATATTTAGCATATTTGTGCCAGCTATTATAATAAGCAGCATTTAATTGAGCTAAAAACTCTGCAAAATTATTTACCCCTTTTTTATTGACTAATGAGTTTCGCATAGTATACATACTCTCAGTATCGAGATAATATACTTTTTTATTGTGGACTAATAAATTACCGACATGAAGATCAGAATGATAAATATTATTTTTATGTAATTTAGCAATTGCAGCTATAAATAATCTATGCTGTTTTCGCTGTTCCAAAATGTCATTTTTACCTGGGCTAGGATCATGCTTAAGATAAGCATAAATTATATAAGAAAATTTATTAACCTTATCTAGATTATAATATAACACCATCGGTGTTAATAACTTTGCTTCACTGACAATTTTATAGCCTTGCAGAGCCAAATCATAGTCTTTGTTGTATTTACGAGAATTACTATATAATTTAATAACAACGTAGTCACCAGTACTTTCATCATAAGCAAGAAAGACTATGCGACGATTTGGCAGCACTCGTAAAATTTTTGTTACAACAAACTCTTTAGTATCCAGTCTAAGTTTAAAAATTTTAAAAAGTTTAAAAAATTTAAAATTATTACTCTCTAAATATTTTATAATATTACTAGCATCGACAATATCTAAATTTAAATCTCTTCTTTCTAGCACTTCCTGATCATACATAGCTCACCCCTTTTCTCGCATGCTAGCAGCTTTCTTAATTACTTTGCTCCAAAAGCTTTTATTAATTTTTTTTACTGATTTTATATTTAAATAATATTTTATAAATCTTAAATAATCTGTTCTTGTAAATTTATAATTTCTTGCCGAGAATAATAAACCACCTAGGTCTTTAATAATATATCTTACTGAAACAGTTTTTCTGATTTGCATACGGTGCAAATCTATAAGATAAATATCATCCGTATTAATATTATTGATTTCCAAATCTTTAACTTTTAACAAATAATGACAAAGATAGTAATCTCGATGATTAAGGCCATTTTGGTGTAACTTTCTTGTGTTTTTAGCGATATATTTTATTAATTTTCTTTTTAATTTAAAATAGTCTGGATAATTTAAATATTTTTCACACAACTGATCTAAACTAATACTAGGCATAATTGCCTTAGTAATAATAAAACTATTTTGTTTAATTTTAATATAACCGGCTAATTCTAAAGTATTAATACCAAGTTTTTGTAACGCCTCTATCGCATCTTTTTCCTGCTGCGCCGAAACATTCGAAACAAACGGCCAATTTAAACTATAAATGTTTTTGATAAATTCTTTGAAATTAATTTTATTACCCGAAGAATAATGTATCTTTATAAAATATTCTTGTTCTAATTTACCATCTAATTTACTATCCAATTTTATTTTTTTAGTTACTCTTGATTTAACTTGACGGAAAATTTGTCCTGGGATAGAAGCAAAATGATTAAATACTATTTCTGGATTATTAAAGTCCAGATGACAATTATTTGCCAAATAATTTCTTAAGTCTATATTTAAATAATAATTATTATTCATTCTGATCAATTATCTCTAAAATTTTATCATCAGCATGATAAATCTCCGCTGTTTCCCTGAATTCTAATCCGTTTTTTCGCATACCACTTAATAATTGATTATTATCATTAAGTAACTGATAAACATTTTGATTAAAACTTTCTTGAACAAACGGCTCATCAATTACTTTTCCACAACCAGATTGGTTAATATATTCAGCATAACCACAGGTACCACTTGCAACCACAGGCAACCCCATGATAATACTCTCTAGGATTACAGTTCCTGTATTTTCTCGATAGGCCGGATGCACTAACAGATCGGCAGCATTCATAAAATTGGCAATATCATCCCGACCTGGAAGAAAATTTATGAAATTATTAATATTTAATTCTGTAGCTAATTTTATAAAATCACTGGGATTATCTTGGCCTATAATTATTAAATTTACTTTCAGATTTAAATCCACTAAATGTTTTACTAGTCTAATACTTCTGGCTACTCCTTTAGTTTTAAACCCAGAGCCGACCATTAAAAGCCATTTATTATTTTGGCTTATATTATCTAAACCTACTTCTTGAATGAGATCTTGTTTTAATTTACTTTTTTCTGTGATATCAGTCAGATCTGCAAGCTGAAACCTTGCTTTATCTATATTAGGTGGCAATAAAAAACATCTCTCCGATTGGGTGCCATAATAATTTTGGTAATTAATTTGTTCCTGTCGAGATAAAAATAAAATTTTTGTATTATTCTGGGGATCAAATACACTCTCTTCTAGAAACTTAAATTTTTTATAACGACTAGTTAAACTATAAAATAATTTAATATGTCTAGCTTTTTGTGCATCTACTTTTGTTACATAACAACTGTCAGCGCAATAATAATAATCTAAGCCAGGCATTTTATTAAACCCAATTATTAAATCATAGGCTTCTGCTTTAAATATTCTTTGTAAAACTTTACTAAACCTGATGGCTCTATCATGATTAGTCAGACTATAAATAGGCAACTTAATAATATTAATTTTAATATTATCTATTTTAGACCTTTCCCACTTCTCCTCCCACTTCATAGTATAGACAGTTAGTTGATGGCCTTTTGAGACAAATAATTTAGCTAGACGAAGAAAATCTCTTTGCAAGCCTCCGTAAGGAAAATACCTAAACAAACAAAATGCGATCTTCACGCAATCCCTTCTCTGCTTAAAATATAGCGAGTGCTACAATAAGGACAAATTGCTTCTCCTGTTTCTGCAATCGGCAGATATATCTTAGGGTGTAGACTCCAAGTTTCCATGTCTGGCATAGGACAACTTAAAGGCAATTCGTTTTTATTAACGACAAAATAAGATGAAATATTAACTGCTTGTTTTGGTTTTTTTTTATTTACCATTGTTTTTTCTCAATTCTAATTCTAAGACACAGTAAGACGTATTAAGATACATCTAGAATAATTTTAGCATTTACAAAACTTATTGGTTACCATCTAAATTATACCATAAATCGAGTAGGAGGGATCTCGCGATCCCGACCTCTCACACCACCGTACGTGCGATGTCGCATACGGCGGTTCTGATTAAACTG
>JAGOUU010000059.1 GCA_018061105.1 Gammaproteobacteria bacterium | reverse complement strand
TTTTTTTATTGACGATTATATTTTTTAATAATATTTATTTTTTTTTAATTGGAATATATAGCGCAGATTTTATCTGATAATATTGTTTTGATATTAAATCAGCATAGTAATTTTTTACTAAAAACTCATAATGCTTTAACTGTGCTTGATAATTTTCATTAAACTCACTTTCTTTTTCACTTATTAAACCTAATTTATAATCAATAATCCATATTATGTTATTATCTATAAATAAACGATCAATAATAGCCTTTTTTATTTCTTTAGTCTTATTAAAAAGATAATAAAATTCTTTTTCAGCAAAACTTACCTCATAATCAGCCAATAACCAGCGACCAGTTTGATCAGATAAGATATTTTTAATTGCCAAGCTTACTATGTCTATTGCTTTATTAATATTTTTAAGACCAATACCCTGAAATAATAAAATATTATGCCAACTATTCAGCAAGTCTGATTTAATATTTCCTGAATTATTATCTAATATCTTATTGATATTTAAATACTTATTAACAATGTTATATAATAACTTATGGACAAATATACCTATAATTCTACTAGTATCATCTATTAATAAATATTGACTTGGGTTATTATTTTCGCTTTCAACAACCAATAAATCTCTCGTTTGAGCTTGCAATTTTTTATAATTAATAAAATTATTATTTTTAATATTTTGTATATTATATTTACTGCAATCTAAATATTTTAATTTATTAACGCTAATGCCATCTAGGGTTTTATCTGAATTATTTGAGTTATTCTCCAGGTTATTCCCTATGTTATTCCCTAGGTTATTATATATGACTATTTCTTGATCTGATAATTTATCAAGAATCTTGCCCAATAAATTATTACTTGTGCTTTTAAATTTCTCTCTAATTTTACTGAGATCTCCAATATCAATCCCAGCAGTTAGAATGCAGCTTTTTTTAGCTCTGGTAACTGCTACGTATAACAATCTTGCTAATTCATAGCTTTCTTTTTGTTGATTGATATAACGCAATGCTTTATAAAATTCTATTTGGATATCATCAGCTATATAATACGGTGCTAACAAAATTCCTTGATAATCATGAGTGTGATATAATTGCCAAGCCAGCATTTCATGTTCGCTAGCCCTGCCCCCTTGATCAAGATACGGTAAAAACACATAATCAAATTGTAACCCTTTGGATTTATGCATCGTCATAATATCAATACTATAAACTGAGTTGTCATGGATGAAATCTGGCTTATTACGAGAGTATAAACTGGCGACTTGCTCAGTTAATTTATTTACATCGACTATATAATTAGATTCCTCTAAGATAACAAGCAGATTAAAAAATTGCTTAGCGTCTTCTAAATCTTCTTTAGAATTATAAATAATATTGCCACCTAAAGCATACCATGCTTGAGTAATAAGCTTATAAAAATTTAATTTATGCAAATTAGCAAATACATGCTCTAAGACAAATAATAAATTATTAAGCTTATTGTTATTATGATTTAATATATTATTTTTAGATAATAAAATTTGATAAACACTTTTATCTTCGTTTCCAGTATGTAGTAAATACAAATCTTCTAGAGTCAAGCCACACCAAGGTGCTCGTAGTATGCTATACCAGGATACTCTGTCAGATAAATTTAATATAGCCTTTGTTAAAGCAAGTAAATCCTGAATAACCATTCTGTTTGATAATAATTCTATATCAATAGCATTTATTTTAAGACTATGAGCTTTTAATAAGCGAACTAAGTCTATTATACGAGTTCTATTGCGTACTAATATAGCAATACTAACTTTAGACTCAGTCTTATCTTGATTAGAATTAGTAATAATCTTTTTTATATTGTTTAATATAAAATTATTTTCAGCTGAGAGATTTTTATTATTGCCAAATAGATGTAAATTGGGAATAAGACTAGTATCTAATTTTTTAGTAGCTTCCGCCGGGCTATATTCTATAGCACCAAATAACATATTAGATTGCCTAGGTAAGATCTGAGCAAACTTATTATTTACCCATGATACTATTTGCTCTTCTGATCGAAAATTTTTAGATAATCTTAAGTACTCTAATGGAATATTACCCAGACCATATTGTTTAACCTGAAGAAATAAACCAACATCAGCTTGCCGAAATCTATAAATAGACTGCATGGGATCGCCAACTAAAAACAGTGTTCTTATATTATCCAGACTGTTCCATTCTGCCGTTAATTTAGATAGCAATTGATATTGACTAAAAGAAGTATCTTGAAATTCATCTACTAAGATATGCTGAATTCTATAATCAAACCATAAGCTAATATCACTAACATCATCGTAATTGCCTAGTGCATATAAAGCGGCTTGATTGAGGCCTTGGAAGTCAATAATATTATTTTTCTTAAAAAGAACACGTAACTCAGCTTCTAATAAGATTAAAGCAGTAGATAATGTTTTCAATAAATCCCAATTGTCTTTGCTATAACTAAAACTAGGCAATTTACGCAATAGCGCAAAATTATCTAAAAAGTTATTTGCTCTATCATCAAGATTATTATTTAATTCAGTAATAATATTTAATAAATCTTGCTTTTCTTGAGCTTTTGATGGAAACCCTAAGCGTTTATCTACAGTCTTACGAAAGCTTAACTTATCATCTTGAGTAAATAACAAAACAGCAACTGCTTGCCAATAAGAACTATTGTTTTTATCATAATTTAATATTAAGTTTTGATTATAATTATATTCAGATTCCGACTTAACCTCTTGAAGATTAATTAAATTACTCCGTGCAAAGTCTAAAATATTATCCAATTCGCATTTAATATTCAGCGGGATAATATTAAGTAAATTGATAATTACATCTTGATTTAATTTATCAAAAGCCTCAGCAATAAATTTATAACCGTCTGGATTTTCTAGATTACCTAAATAGGGCAGCCATTGATCGCGCTTATAAAGCATAGATAATAAAAATTTCTGTAAGCGTGAGTAACTACCACCAAAATGCTTAAATAATAATTTAAAATTATTAACCCAAATATAATAATGCTCTATATTATTTATAGGCCGATTAGTGTTAATTAATTTAAATATTTCATAAATAGCCTGTCTATAATATTTACTCGGCTCATCACAAATATTACTCTCACTGCCAGTTTGCGACAAAATTGGCATCTTTTGAACTATTTTTGCACAGAGCGCATCTATAGTCATAATATTGAGTCTATTAGGATTAGAAAGTAAATTCCAATTTAATTTTTTATCTTGTTTTATTACTGCTTGAGACAACTCGGTGGAATTATTCAATAAAGCATTAATAATTCTGATCCGCATTTCAGAAGCAGCTTTTTTTGTAAATGTTAAAGCAAGTATTTCTTCTGGTTTGCTAACTCGGGCTAATAGTGTAAGAACTCTTCTGGTTAATAATTCTGTTTTGCCTGATCCCGCTGGAGCTTGGACTAAAAATGACTGCGTAGGATCCAGCGCTCGCTCTCGGGCTCTAAGATCTGAATTGAGATCTGAATTAAGATCTCGATTAGGCCCTACAGACATAACTCACCTTTTCTACAAAAACTACCTAGATGACAATTATGGCAAGTTTGGCTTTTATTAATTGGTCTGACTCCGGCTTCGCCATTAGTAAAATTTTTTGCTGCTGTCGCAATAGCTTGATGCCATTTAACTTTTAATTCCTCCCAATGAGAAATATTTATACAGCCGTCAAGATTTAAATTATTCCCCACGCCAGAATAACTGCTGTGTTGATATAATATTTCAGAAAAAACAACTGCCTGAATATTTTTATAATTATCTAAAAATAAATATATTGGCAATTGCGGTTCGGTTAGCTCATCTCCAAATAAATTATTTATATTCTGCCGGCTGGTTTTATAGTCTATAATTAATAACTCACCTGAGGGTAGTTGATCGATTCGATCTATTCTTACATGAAATTGTAAATTTTCTATTTTAAATAGACAGCTTTCTTCGACAGCTAAAACATTAAAATCATCTCTAGTTAGCTCAAGCTGGATTAACTGATCAAGCATTGTGAACATAATCTCTTGTTCTATCTGAATAATCCCAAGCTTATAAATATTAAAATATTTAAGCTTATATTTATGCAATATTTCTAAAATTAAATGAGCTAGATAATTATTATAGTCTTTATTATTAAAAAAATTTTCTAGTTTAATTTTATTATTAAATTCTGTATACAAATACTGCAAAATCTCATGAATCACCTGCCCGCGCAGCCAGCTAGCTGGGCCTATATCTAAATTATATATATCAACTGCGTTTAGTCTAATCTCAGCAAAGGCTTTAAATGGGCATATAGTCTGTAAAGATAAAGCTTTTATACCAGATTTAATATGGTGACTCGTAATTGCAGGGCCAAATTCGTCACTAAATTCTGTTAAAATATTTTGTTTATTTTGATGTTTATCTTGATGAGAATAATTATCTGAGTAATTATCAGAGTGATCATTATTTAACTTATTATAAATATTATTTTTTTTATCTATTAATAAACTTAGATTAAATTCTTTTTCGCCTTCAAATAACGGATAGCTTATTACTATATCTTCTGAGCTGGCAAGATATCGGCTAGTTAAACGTTTGGCATATTCAAATTCTCGATCTACTGTCGAATGAGGTAAGTGATATTTTTTTTGTAATTCTATCGGTATAAACGGATTAGGATCTGGAGAACTTGGCCAAACTTCACTAGTTAAGCCAGTAATCCACAATTTATTATAACTTAATCCAGCCCCTTCAAGCATACCTAGTATATCAATAGTATTTTTACTAGTTTCTATTTGAAATGGAGTATTTAATAATAAATTTTTTATATCGTGAAATATTTTTTTAAACTTAACTGATCCATAGATTTTATCTAACTCAGCAAGTTTATAGCAGCAATTTTGAAACTGTCTAATAGCCTGGTATTCTTGACTATTGATAATATTAGTCTTAATAGTTTTTATCTGGCTATGGCTACCTGACGGCCAACCAAGATCAGTAAGAATTTCAAATAGTAAAACTGCCCATTCACTAGGTAGTTTTAAGCTAGTAAAAAAGTCCTTGTTATATTTGCTTACTAGCTCAGCAAATGTTAGATTGATTTTTTTAATAAAATATAAAAAATCATTTAGACTTAATTCTTTATAACCTAAATATTTTATTTCAGCTAATAGATTACTAGTTTGAGCATTGTAATCACAAACATTTTGATATGTATTAGAATTTAAAATTGGGTATTTTAAATAATAATGAGTTTGCAAAAAATAAATTAAATCTTCTAGTAAAATATTTTGAGTAATCAATAATTCTAATAGAATAACACCAGATTTAATGATTGGCAGATCGGCTAATGGCTCACCTCCAGAAATGTTCCAGGCTTCTCTGTCAACAAACTTTTCTGTAAATTTACGATAAATTAATCCCCTATACTGGCTGAGATTGGGTACAATAATGCCAATATCAGTTATATTATTTACATAATGCTCATAAGCCCAATCAACAATGTGAGCAACTTCTTGCTCAATATCTTGAGCTGTAAATAAAGAAAGTTTTTTATTAAGATGACTATTTTCTAGGTAATCTATGGTCTGAATGGTCTGAATGGTCTGAATTACTATGTTATTACTAGCTAAATTATTAAATAGCTTTTTATAAATAGGTGCTAAATCATCAAATCCATAGAGATCGATTTCTTGCAATTTTAATAATTGAATCAATGCAGGATCGATGGCATGAACCAGCTGAACAAGCTTATCGTCTGGATCAATATAATTTAAATCAGATAATTTTTTTTTATATTCACCAATCCAATTTTTGAATACTTTTATCTCTGGCTGAATAATATTACTATCTATAGTGTTTTCATAATCTTGTTCTAGTTGCCACTGTTTAATTAATTGCCAAGCCTGTATAGCTTTTTTATACAAATTAGGTGAAACTTGACTACTAAAATCATTATTACTGGCTATATAATTTTCGATAATGATTTTAAATAAAATCTCACGCTGCCAAGGACTTATGTAATAACCTGTATTATTTAAACTCTCAGATTCTAAAAGTCCTGACTCTAAAAGAAGACTATGAATATTATTAATAAAATCATTTAGAGGATAAATGCTAAAACCGCTAATAACAGGAGTCTTAAACTTAGTATTATTTATTGCATCAGTTGTTAACTTTCTAGCTAAGCGTTGATTAGGGACTAATAGTATTTTTTTATACAAAACACTATCAGTCTGGCTATATTTATTAAAATTAATATTATTATTAATATTATTAAATTGCACTTGCCATAGTTCTCTTGATTAAGGGCCCGATAGTAAGACCCTGCACAATAATAGAAAACATTACTACCATGTAGGTCATGGTCACTAAAACATCTCTACCTACAAGCTCTGCAGGAATTGATAAAGCTAAAGCAATTGATACACCTCCTCGCAGACCACCCCAAGTCATTAATTTAATAGTATCATGTTTAAAAGTACGAAAATAAGACGAACTAAATACTGGTAAAAGAACACTAAGATATCGCGCTAATAAAACTGCTGGAATAACTAATAACGAGACTATAATAAGTTTTAAATCATACAATAAAAATAAGACCACAAATCCAATGAGAACAAATAGTATAGCATTAAGCAACTCATCCACCCATTGCCAAAAATGTTCTAATTGCGTAACTATATGAGCCGGCATTTTACCTTCGCGGCAGGCAAGTCCTATGACTAAGCCAGCTACTGCCATAGCTATGGCTCCTGACACATGTAAAACTTCATTAGCTAAAGCATACCCACCAGTAACTAAAGCTAAAGTTAAAGATAAAACTATATCAAAGCTACCTACTCGTTTAATAAAATATTTGGCAAATCTGCCTAATAAAAAACCTACAACTATTCCGCCTATTACTTCACGAGCAAAGTCTGTCACAATATGACCAATATCAAAATCACTATGAGTTCCTATAGCGATATTTAACAACATGGTAAACATAACAATACCTACGCCGTCATTAAATAAAGCTTCACCGGCTATTTTAATCTCTAAGCTTTTTGGAGCTTCAATACGTTTTAATACCCCTAGTACAGCGATAGGATCGGTAGGTGAAATTAAAGCGCCAAACAAGCCACAATAAATAATTGGCAAATTTAAATGAAATATATAGCTTATATAATAAATCATGGCACCAATTAACAACGTCGAAATCACTACCCCAATAGTTGCGAGCTGTGCTATGACTAATCTAAAATGGTACATTTGTTTAACATTAATATGCAAAGATCCTGCGAATAAGATAAAACTTAACATAAAGTCCATGACAGTACGTTTAAAGTTTATCTCATGTAAAAAATTGGCGAAAACTATATCTAAAGCAAAGCCAAATTTACCTAGAATTAATAGTGTTACTGATAATAATAAAGTAACCAAAGTAAGACCAATTGAATTAGGTAATTTTATAAATTTATAATTAATAAAACCTGCCATTGCAGTTATAGTGAGCAATAGCCCAATAATTAATTGTATATTCATAACCCTACTCCCGATTACTCAACGATTTCTTCCCAAAGCAAGTTAGCAGCTGAAGTTTTCCGCAGTTTTTCTAAAAACTTATTATGCAATTCTAATTCATCACTAGTAGGACTTATTATTTTATATATATAATCCCGGTACATTGATCCCGATAGATTGCTATGAGTTATATTTTGTATAAATTGCTCTGTTTCTTCAAATTCGAATTTACCTTGACCTCCCGTCATTATTAGGTAAACATCTGCTAATATTTTAGCATCTAATAACGCACCATGTAACTCTCGATGTGTATTATCTATATTATAACGCCGACACAAAGCGTCCAAAGAATTCTTTTGTCCTGGGTGTAATTTTTTAGCCAGCTCTAGTGTGTCTGTAATTGTCAACAACTCATTTAAATTTATTATTTTATTGAGATTTAAACTTTGACTTAAGCTCTCATGCGCTAAAGCTAACTCATGATTTAAAAAACCGATATCAAAGCGTGAATTATGGGCTATTAATTCTGCACCAGTTATATAATTTAAAAAATCTTCAGCAATATGATTAAAACAGGGTTTATCAGCTAGAAATTGATTAGTAATACCATGAATTTTAATAGCTTCTTGATCAATCTCACGATTAGGATTTAAATAATAATGAAAATTGTTACCTGTCAATTTACGGTTAACCATTTCTACACAGCCAATTTCTATGATACGGTGGCCATCTTTGGGATTTAAGCCAGTGGTTTCAGTATCTAAAATAATTTGTCTTGTGATCATGAATTTCTCTTGATTTCCCGTCGAGCAGCTTCATCGACTATTTCATTTTCAATATGTCCGGTATGCCCACGCACCCATTCCCAGGTAACTTGATGCTGAAAATTGAGTAGATCTAATTCTTGCCAGAGATCAGCGTTTTTAATTTTATCGTTTTTAAGCCAGCCTTTTTTATGCCAATTTTTAATCCAAACCGTGATTCCTTTTAAAACATAACTTGAATCTGTAGTCAGAACTACTTTGGATGGTCTTTTTAATAATTTTAGACCCTCAATAGCAGCTACCATTTCCATTCTATTGTTAGTAGTATTGGGACAATAACCAGAAATTATTTTTTCTGTCGATCCATAGCGCAATAAAGCGGCCCAACCACCGGGCCCTGGATTACCACTACAGGCTCCATCAGTAAAAATTTGTACAACTTTGTCCATTATATATATTTATATATTATTTAATCTTTAGTTTTAACTCACATTGATGGTTCAATATAATTAGTCTTACCGACAAATTCTAGCTTATTACTCCAGCGCGGACGAATTAGTTCAAACGCTTCCTGCTTTTTTGTTGCTATTATACAGAATCCTGCCGAGCCTAGAGGAATTATTTTACCAATAGAATCAAAAAACTTGGTATAAGATAAAATGTTCTGGTTATTTATACAGGGGCGATAAAAATAGTGCTGACAAAAGGTTACATCGTAATTCAATAAACTTAACCAATCGCATATTCGATAGCTGCTTAACCACTTCCCGTGCCAGGGATAAATTTTATTTTTAAAACTTAACTTCTTTTTCAAGCCCCAGAAACTCCATGGATTAAACCCTAATATAATTACATATCCTTCAGGTAATAAGATCCTATCTACTTCACGCAACAAACTATGCGGATCTGAGCTAAATTCTAGTCCATGGGCGATTAAGACAGCATCAATGCTATTAGAGTCTAAGGGAATAGCTTGAGCTTTGCAATTTAATACAGAGCTGGTCACCTTAGGTATTTTAATTTTTTTCTCAGATAAGACTATACGATGATTAATTTTAAGCTGATCTGATAGACTTGATAAATAATCTAAGCTCTCCGTGCCTATTTGTAAAATATGAAAGCCAAAGATATTACTGATCTTATCCTGCAACAAGGAGATCTCTTCACAATAAAACTCTTTGCCCAAAAAGCCAGTTAACCAATAATTATAATCTGTATGATCTGTATGATTTAAGAAACTTGATTGATTCACCATTAAACAAACTAAGATAATTAATTGAAATAATAATTTGTTTTTAATATATATTAATTATACTGTTTATGACAGCTGAAAATAAATAAACTAAGACTTAGCTCGGCTGCCACCAGCAGCTAGAGGCCTATAGGCGGAGCACTTGCGGAAGCTAACGGCGTATCAACAGCTTCGTTATCATAACCATTGACACTATCAATAGCATCTTTAGTTCGACCAGGCCCAGCTATGTTATAAATCCTAAAACCTTCTTCTCCTGCTACTTTACTAGCAACAAAGTTAGCTGAATACATTCCTGCTTTATAACCTATTACAACAGGTGTGTACGGAGGAGTTTGCTGTAATTTGTTAATAATCTCATCGACTTTCGGCTTATAAACATTTCTTCTGGTATTTTCTTTCTCTGCTTTAATTTCAGCAGATAATCTACTAGCATTACTTGCTTTAACTTGGCGGCTATGCCATACGGTGCCAACAAGAAAAAAAATTCCACCAGCAAGAGCTGATAACCCTAAACTAAGACCAGTTAACAGAAGTACCCCAAAGCAAATCAATGTAGCTACTAACACTATATTTACTGGCACTGGCCAAGAGGGATCAAATAACAGACCAGCTAAAGCCCCTACCAGCGGACCTACAATTACAGCACCTACAAAAGCCGCAAAAATGCGTCTGATTTTTTTAAACATATGTACTAACCCATTTACTGACTATCTCACGGATGATCAATATGATAAAAAACTAAATAACACCTGTCAATTAATTTACTAGCTAACAAATATTTCCTAGGGTCTGTTGATAATTGAGATAAGCAGTTGAAATAAAATAGCAAACTTGTAATATTATGTTGTCTAAATAAAATAATATAAAACGAGTTTGCTATGGTCCGACTAATGCTCAGCGACGAGCTTT
>JAGOUU010000058.1 GCA_018061105.1 Gammaproteobacteria bacterium | reverse complement strand
GCCGACTCGTTCGCCTGGATAGATAATAATATTTTTGTTATTAAAAATTTTAGTCCCCTTGTTATAATGGATCGTAACATTTTTAAATTCTATTTTGCCTTGTTTTACGACAAGCTCTTTGGCATCAGGAGCATCGACTATATCAAATGGATGAGCAATTAATACTAACGCTTGACGAATAGTACCCACTTCGCGGAATAGTTCCGTCATACTCCAGCTAAAGTTCCATAATTGATGAATAATCACAAAAGAACTGTTGATCACAAAAACGAAATCACCAGTAGAAATCATATCATGCTGCCAGTAATAAACTAAGAAATAAACTAAAGCACCAAGCATGACAGTAACAGGAATGTCTATCCACCATCTGTATATATTAGTAGCTAATATAAGTTTTTTATTACTTTCTTTTTCAATCTCTTGTGACTCGTAAGCAAAACCTTTTTCATAGTTTTGGCGTGCAAATAATTTAACTGGGATAATATTACTTAATATATCAACAAATACGCCACCTAATTCACTCTGATTGTCAGCATTTTTTTCAGCAATAACATTAACCTGTTTTGCTTTGACTAGAATAATTATTATATTGAAAACTACCCAGATAAAAATAATTATCGAAAAAGTAATGTTAATCGTAGCCATAATAACAATAGCTGCGATAGTAATAATTATTGTTGATAAAATATTCCAGGTGACGATTAGCCTAATACTTTCCATAGCGACAGCTAGATCGTTTATTTTATTAGATAAGTTTCCCGAAAATTTATTACAAAAATATTGATATGAATGCTTAGTGACGTAATCTAGCACTGTCATTCTGATGTCAGCTTGAAATTTTGGAATCGTATAAGCTTGCCACCAGTTTTGCAATCGTAACAGAAAAATTAAAGTAAACCATGATACGCTGCCTAAAATTATAGCCGGTTTGATCGTCGTGAATATATTCTGACGATCAGCAGTACTTTCAACAGCGTCAACTACCATTTTTAAAGCATAAGGGATAACATTTGATTCTAGAATCAATAATAATGGCGCTAAAAAGAAAAGTAGAAAAGATATTGGCTGTTTTTTATAAAAATAGAGACTAAATTTTATTATCGTAGATGGTAGTCTGTTCATTAACCTCTCAACCAGATGATTTGCTAACAATTATTTTAGTTTATTAGCTAGCTGTAAAATATTATTTATACTGTACATATACTATATATATATGTGCTTATATATTATTTACAGCTATATAATATTCTTCACTAAGTTAATAACTTCAGTAAGAACGCAATTATAATATACACTCACTATTATAGCTAGCGATCTGTAGATAACTAGTTACCTATTATTTCTTATTCTTATAGTATTTGATATACTCTCCTATTCCATTTTTTAATATTTATTACCATGCATCCATTTTATTCTCATCTTGCGACCCAATTAGGCGACTTAAAAGTCCAAGGATTATTTAAAAAAGAACGAGTTATAACTTCTCCACAGAATGCGGATATCCTAGTCAATCAAAATAATCAGGGTAACCATGACCAAAAATTGATCAATCTCTGTGCCAATAACTACTTAGGCCTAGCGGATAACCCTGAATTGATTAAATCTGCCCAACAGGCTTTGGAGAAACATGGATTTGGTATGGCTTCCGTGCGTTTTATTTGTGGTACTCAGGATATTCATAAGCAATTAGAACAAAGACTCAGTAATTTCTTAGGTACAGAAGATACTATCTTATATTCATCTTGTTTTGACGCCAATGGTGGCTTATTCGAAACTATACTAGGTGCCGAAGATGCTGTAATTTCTGATAGCTTGAATCATGCTAGTATTATCGATGGCGTTAGGCTATGCAAAGCCAAAAGATTTGTTTATGAAAATAATAATATGACCGGTCTAGAGCAGTGTCTAAAAGATGCTGATGAAGCCAAAGCCAGATATAAATTGATTGCTACTGATGGCGTATTTTCTATGGATGGCATTATTGCCAATTTACAAACTATTTGTGATTTAGCAGATAAATATAATGCTATAGTTATGGTCGATGATTCGCATGCCGTAGGTTTTATGGGAGAGCAAGGGCGAGGAACTCATGAATATTGTAATGTCATGGAACGCGTAGATATTATTACAGGTACTCTCGGTAAAGCTTTAGGAGGAGCCTCTGGTGGTTATACTTCTGGTAAAAAAGAATTAATCGCCTGGTTACGTCAACGCTCACGTCCTTATTTATTTTCTAACAGCCTAGTCCCTGTAGTTGCAGCAACTTCTATAAAAGTTTTAGATCTCCTTGAAAATAATACTGATCTGAGAAATACTTTGAAATTCAATAGCCAGTATTTCAGATCTGCTATGATTGACCTAGGTTTTAATTTAGTTCCAGGTGATCATGCTATTATTCCTGTTATGTTAGGTGATGCCAAATTAGCTGCAACCATGGCGGATGAATTAGTGCACGAAGGTATCTATGTTATTGGCTTTTCTTTCCCTGTAGTGCCTTTGGGTAAAGCAAGAATTAGAACCCAAATGTCTGCAGCATTGACCACAGCCCATTTAGATCAAGCTATTAGTGCTTTTGCTAAAGTTGGTAAAAAATTAGGAGTTATATAATATGAAAGCATTAGTTAAAGCAAAAGCAGAACCAGGCATATGGCTACAAGACGAGCCTCTGCCACATATGGGGATAAATGACGTTTTAATTAAGATTAAAAAAACTGCCATATGTGGCACTGATCTACATATTTATAAATGGGATGAGTGGGCGCAAAAAACAATTCCTGTCCCTATGATAGTCGGACATGAGTTTGTGGGGGTAATCGTCGATAAAGGCTCCGAAGTCACAGGATTAGAAATCGGTCAACGTATATCCGGTGAAGGTCATATTACTTGCAATCATTGCCGAAACTGCCGTGCTGGTAAGCGACACCTGTGTCGTAATACTCTTGGCGTTGGGGTAAACCGTTCTGGTTGTTTTGCTGAATACTTAGCAATCCCTGCATCAAACGTGTGTCCTTTACCAGATGATATAACCGATGATCAGGCGGCTATTCTAGATCCTTTGGGAAATGCTACTCATACAGCTTTGTCTTTTGATCTAGTTGGAGAAGATGTTTTAATCACCGGTGCTGGCCCAATTGGTATTATGGCAGTAAGTATTGCGAAAAAAGCTGGCGCAAGATACGTTGCGATCACTGATGTCAATGATTATCGACTCAATTTAGCTCGTCAGATGGGTGCTGATGCAGTTATCAACGTTTCTCATAACACCATTAAAGAAGCAATGACTAATTTAGGCATGCAAGAAGGATTCGACGTAGGCCTAGAAATGTCAGGCAATGCTAAAGCAATTGTTGATATGATTGCCCATCTTAATCATGGTGCAAAAATGGCTTTATTAGGCATACCACCCAAAGAAGTAGCTATTGATTGGAATCAAGTCGTATTCAAAGGCTTGCACATCAAGGGGATTTATGGACGCGAAATGTATGAAACCTGGTATAAAATGATCAGCATGCTTCAAAGTGGTCTTAACATTGAACCCATTATTACAGATCATTATCATATAGACGAATACCAACAAGCTTTTGAAAAAATGCTAAATGGCAATACCGGTAAGGTAATTTTAAATTGGTAGACTAGTAGACTACCAGTTTTAATCTATACTATAGTATATATAACATACTGATGTATTTTGTATATCTTATTTACTATAGTATAAATTATGAATACTGTGTCTATACCAGAAGAAGCTTATCCCCTTCCCGCTAATGAAGAGTTACGACTTAGAACCCTCCAACAGCTAGAAATTTTAGATACTCCTATTGAACATAGTTTTGAAAAAATTACTCGCTTTGCGCAAAGATTGTTTTCCGTGCCTATGAGCGCAATAACATTAGTTGATAAAGATCGACAATGGTTCAAATCCATCCAGGGCCTAAATGCAAGAGAGACTCCACGTCATCAATCACTCTGTACATATGCTATTATGCAAGATGATGTCCTGATCATTCCAGATACATTAAAAGATCGACGATTCAAAAATAATCCAGCTGTTGTTCACAACCCTAATATAAGATTTTATGCTGGATGCCCTATTAGGGTAGGAAATAACATTCATATTGGAACTCTGTGCGTATTTGACCAAAAACCCAGAACATTTACCAAACATGAAGTAAGTTGTTTAAAAGAACTTACTAAATTTGTTGAAGATGAAATATCCAATCACATAAGTAATTTTGTTGTCAATCAAGAAAATAAAATATTAGCCAATGAACTATCAAAACTTAAAAGAATAGCAGCTATAGATACATTAACCCAACTCTGGAACCGGCTTGGAGTTAAAAAATATTTTGAAAGCTTGCAAAGCAAAACCTTAAGGACTAAGCAGAAATTTGCTATAGGCATAATAGATGTCGATGACTTTAAATCTATCAATGATACCTATGGACATGCGGCTGGCGATTTAACACTTAAACAAATTGGTGTTGAATTGATCAATGGCGTTAGAAAAATGGATATTGTTGGAAGGTGGGGCGGTGATGAATTTATTATCTTATTAGATATGGATGATAAAGCTAAAATTCAAGAAATCTTTGAAAGAATAAACCAAAATATTAAAAACTTGAAAATTGTTTACAATAAAAATATCTTCAGTATTTCTGTAACAATTGGCGTAACTATTTGCGATCCTAATAAGTTAAACAAAAATATTGGGTTAGACGAAATGCTCACTAAAGCTGATGAGCGTTTATATGAAGGTAAGCGCTCAGGGAATATTGGTAAAGTGTTTTATTGTGAATAAATAAACGACTCTGCTATACATTTATTTCTTCATAAACATCGCGCCTTTGAATAACTAATGCTGCCATCTATTCTCTAAACAAGTGTCACTTAATGCTAACGGTAACTTAACGGACACGATATCTTTAGTTGATAAATAATCAGAGATTACTTCAGCGTCAATTAATAACATCAGTAATTGCTCCAGCGGCTTGGTGGCCCTACGTGAACTAGTGTTATTAAAGTTGATCCTTTCAGATAATACTTGCACTAATATATTCTGATTAATATGAACTAGGCCCGTATATAAATCCATGCTTTTTTTCAACGTTAAATACAAAGCCCAAGCATGACCATTAGAATCAAGAATGTTAGATAAACGAGTTATTTCTTCACGATTTAATTCTAATATCTCACTCATTTATATTATATTTATCTATTTATATAATCCATTTTGTTGAGTAAATTAATTATGGTATAAAACTTATAAAATTTCAATTATCTAAATTATATAGGACTTACGTAAAGTATATTTGAAGTCTAGGTGATTTAATTTCCTAAATTAAATATTAATTCTGTTCAAATCTCATCCGGTCTAAACCGCGAAACGCCATCGCTTCTGACAAATGATTAACTGTTACTTCTGGCTCACTTGCTAGATCAGCTATTGTACGGCCTAATTTAAGAATTCGATGAAAAATTCTTGCAGAAAATCCCAACTTATCCATTGCTTGCTGCATAAAACTACGGGTCATCGAATTAAGTCCACAAATTTTTTCTAAAGCTCTATGCTCTAATTCTGCATTTAACATTTGCTGCCTAGATAACTGTAGTTGTTGGCAGAGATAGACTTGCTGCTTGACATTTACTGACTCTAGAAAAGATTCTGAAGGAGGCTCAGGATTATCTGAATGAAGATTATCATTTATAAGATCTCTACTCGCTAAAGACTTTACCGCCACATGCATATCTAGGCGATCTAATAAGGGCCCCGAAAGTTTTTGTCTATAGCGTTTAATTTGTAACTCTGTACAACGGCAAGGAATGCGTTCGTCGCCCAAATGGCCACAGGGACATGGATTCATTGCAGCAATTAACTGAAACTTTGCTGGATATTCCACTTTTTCAGCAGCACGTGAGATCACAATTCTGCCAGATTCCAAAGGCTCGCGTAATACTTCAAGCACTTTGCGATCAAACTCTGGTAATTCGTCTAGAAACAGAATACCATGATGGGCCAAAGAAATTTCTCCAGGTGTAGGATTACGCCCGCCACCAACTAAAGCAACATGAGAAGCTGTATGATGAGGTGCTCTAAAAGGCCGCTGCATCAAATTTTCTATAGTTAGGCCTTGCTGACTAATTGATTGAATAGCAGCTACTTCTTTAGCTTGTTGATCATTAAGATCAGGTAATAAACCCAGTAAACGATTGGCTAATAAAGTTTTACCACTACCGGGTGGGCCAAAAAATAATAAACTATGGCCTCCTGCTGCTGCTATAGTCAGTGCGCGTTTTGCTTGAAACTGGCCTTTGATATCTTTTAAATCTAAAAATTTATTATTGGGTATATGTTTTTTATTAGATATATAAGGCTCTAATCGGAGCTCTTTTTGTAAGTGTCGGCATATTTGATCAAGATTATGGGCTACTAATATCTTAACGGAATCTATGAATATAGCTTCTTCTCCGTTTTCTACTGCCACGACTAGACTTCGTTCAGAATCTTTAATTGCCATACTAGAGGGCAAAATACCCTTGACGGGTTTTAGATCGCCTGATAAGGCTAATTCACTAATAAACTCGTATTGATCTAATTCTTTACTAGGAATCTGCCTAGTAGCAGCTAAGATCCCTAATGCTATAGCAAGATCATATCTACCACCTTCTTTAGGTAGATCAGCTGGTCCTAGATTAACAGTAATTCTCCTGATCGGAAATTCAAATTTAGAATTAATAATAGCTGATCGTACTCTATCTTTACTTTCTTTGACAGCAGCTTCAGGTAGACCGACTATAGAGAATATTGGTGCACCGTTTGAAATATGAGTTTCAACTGTGACTAATGGTGATTTGATTCCTTGTTGCGCGCGCGTATAAACTAACGATAAAGACATATTCACTCCAAAATATAAATTCTAGAGTTTAATATACCAGATACTTTTAGATAAAAAAATAAATTTTTTTATTTTTGAGCTTCGAGTTGGGCTATTTTTTTATTTAAATATTCTAATTCTTGCACAGCCTCTGCTAAGACTTTAGTTTGTATATCAAATTGTTTTCTAGAGACGAGATTTAATTTGCTGATAGCTTGCTCTAGGATTAACTCAAAACTTTTATTAATTTCTTCTACTGGTAAATTGCTTTTAAGTTTTTCTGTTAATTCTTTGAGAAGCTTAGGATCTAACATACGACTTAATTACTTATTTTAAATTTTTATTTATAGCAAATTAGACTAGCAAATTTACCGCAATTTTGCAATATATAATAAAATCTATAAATAAAAACATTGATAAGTCTATTAAAATCTGTAACTATAAAATAGTAATAATAAAAATTTTATAAATCAAGAGATTGAGATATGGACATCGAGATTTTATGGGAAGAATTACGTGCTCAACAATTATCTACTAGAGATAAGGCCTCGTTTGAAAAATTTGATAATATTTTTTTTCAAGAATTACTAATTGCGTTAAAATCTTACAATCTAACCATTTTAAACAACACTCATCTCTCTTTAGAACAATCTACTGCCCTTATATCTAGCCATGATACTATTGATTTGCAAAAAGATCTTAATCAACTACAGATTGCTTTGCTGCATCATGCTTCATCAATTCAAAATTTAATCATACTTATTACAAAAATTTTTGAAAAAGCTGCTAAAAAACCAGGTAGCTTTACATTATTTAATCCTGATCATTATTTAAAAATTTTACCAAAATTAGCTATTTTCAAAGAATTTATTGCCGATCGAGTTACTCGCTATGGCCAATATATCTCTGATTTACAATCAACAGATCCGGATGTATTTCGTGGCTTTAATTTAATTGCTAAAAATGCACAAAAAAAGTTTGCCTTACATATGTTTCATACTTTGGTTAAATTATTACCGCATATTTTATCCACTAAAAGCATCGTAGATAAAGTAAGTACTTTAAGTACTGAAATTTTAGATAAATTACAGAAAGAAACTCCCGATATATCTAAATATCAAAACATTTGGCTATATTTAAAACAACTGATGAAAGACGTCCCTATAAATTTTATTTTTAGCACTATAGAAAAAATGGGACTTGCTAAATATATCGGCAAAAATATTGGACTTTTTTTAGCAGCCAAAACTGATGAAATCGATGAAAACAAATTGATTCTGCACGCTGTTGAGTTGGCCGATCTAAGTAAAAATATTAATTTTCAGCTAACCAGTTCTTATTTTATAGACTCTGTGAAATGCACTAAAATAGAACGTTTAGATCAATTAGCTCTATTGCTTCAGACCAAAGAATTAAATCTAGAATTAAATCTAGAATTAAATATAACCAATATTAATAAAATACTTGATCTTATTGAATTATTAACGCCCATAAATAAATCAGCTCACACAGGCCTTAAAGACATTCCTGAATATAATGTTAAGTCTTTATTTCAACAGTCTAATGTCTTTCCTATTCTAGCCGAGATCAGAAAGTTAATAGCTAAAACTCCCATAAAAACTCTGCCTGATTTGCAAGCTTTGCAATCAATTCTTAGTTTTCACTTCAAAAAAATGCTTTCATTATTAGAATATTCTCGCGCAGTCGCTAATAAAAAAACAAGAGACATTATTAAAAAACTTGATCAGAAAATAGATCTCTGTAATCAATACCCGAATCTAGAAAGTTTATTATATGCTATTGAAGAAACGAATTATTTTTTAATAACCTGTGAAAAAACCACTCCTGAATTTAAAAGCTTATTCAAGTCTAAATTACGTGAACTTTTTTTATTATTAAAGAATCGCATAGACATATTATTAACTAATCAACCAACCCCAGAACTTGACCAATGGGATACTTTTTTACTTTCAGGAAAACACTCACCCTTGTTTAAAAACAAAAGCTGGGCTAATTGTTTTTATGCTTTTACATTTACCAGCACTAGCCCTCGTTTTTGTGCTTTACTTGGCGATCAAATTAATGGTCTGAATAAACTTATTGCTTATGAAGAAGCTGTAAAATTAATTATCACATCAAATGGCTGTACTATTCCCGACGTAGATTCAACAGAATTACAAAAAGACCGTATAGTAGGAATAAAGCATTTACAAGAGCTCGTAGATAGTTTACAGCAACAACAAAAGAAACTTTCTGCTTATATATTATATCTACAATTTTCAGCCATAAATTCTCTTTTCGAAAAGTTATCTCCACGTCAAACGAGTCCAGAACTAAATAAAATTAAATTTGATTTAAAAAATCTTATTCTTGATATTAAAATACAGGCTGCTCAAAATAATTATAATATTATTTTACCCCATATAATAATTATTAATAATCTCATAAGACAAATTAAAAACTTTGATACTGAATCTAAACATCTATCAGCTCCCACAAAAAAAGAAATTTTGTATACTTTAGGCAGTTTACAACTATTTTTCTATGGTGATAAACATGACAAAGCCACTGCTGCAATGACCAAACCTAGAGAAATAGTTCATGTACAAATGCTAAGTATATTTAGACGAGTTACACTTAATTTAATTAAATTTTATGAAAATTATGTTGCTTTAATTCCAGAAAAAATATCAAGTGTATTTAAAACAACAAGTATTTTTACCAAGCCAAAAATTGCTACAATTGACAAAAAGTCTGACGATCTATGTAAAAAAATTACTTGTTGTTTTAAATATATGTCTAAAATGGATTGTAAATTAACATACACTAGTCCTCCAGAATCTTTTATAACAGCACCTCAGGCTAGATTAGCTAGACCAACCTAGATAATATAAATCTGGATAATATAAATCTAGCCTAGAAAATTTTTTATTTTAATAAGTTATTTCGTATTTCTTGATTTTGGCAGCCATACAACTAAAATGAAAGTATTATATTATATTATGTTTATTAACCAATTTTATAGCTCAAATAAACAATTTCTATAGGAGAGCCAAGATGAATATTTATGAATATATAAAACAAGACCATCGCAAAGTGGCTGATTTATTCCAACAGCTCTATAGATGTACTTCTCCTTCGCAAAAAAAACAGATAATAGGCACTATTGGCCAAGAATTATTAGTCCATCTTGAGGCTGAACAAGAGACTTTCTATCAAGCGCTTGAAAGACGAGCCCCTACTAAAGCTGAAGCTCAACAGGGCGAGAAAGAGCATTTAGAAATTGAAAATCAATTATCAAAAGTACTTAACTGGAATGAAACTGAGACTACGTGGGAACAAGAAGTAAAAAAACTGCAAAGACTTGTAGATCATCACGTAGCTGAAGAAGAAGGCGTGCTTCACAATTTAGCCAAAGAGGTTTTAACTGCCAAAGAAGCTATGTCAATTAAAGAAGACATGCAAGCTCGTAAAGAAAAAATTTTAGAAAACTTGAAAAAGAAAAAGAAAAAGAAAAAGTCTGCTTAATGTGTAAATCTCCAGACTTGATCTGACAGATTACACTTACCCGACAAAATAATTATCAATTAATC
>JAGOUU010000114.1 GCA_018061105.1 Gammaproteobacteria bacterium | reverse complement strand
GCGACGAGCTTTGGTCGAAGTTAAGGACAATAATGCGCCAAAATGGAGTATATGACAAGTCTAATCTTCGACTAACGGTAGAAGCAATATTATACCGCATGCGAGTTGGTTGCCCCTGGAGAGATTTACCGACATATTTCGGTAAATGGAATTCCATCTATAAAAATTTTAATTATTGGTCTAAAAATAATAAACTGATGAGTATTTTTAATCGCTTGATTACAGAGCCTAATTTCGAAAACGAATTTATTGATGGTAGCTTTATCAAAGCGCATCAACACAGCACCGGAGCTGCTGGTGGCTATCATCAACATATCGGCAAAAGTAAAGGTGGCAACACTACTAAAATACATATGATTGTTGATTCACAAGGGATGCCTATTAAATTTTGCTTATCTGCTGGTAATGTAAATGATTCAACTATGGCTGCTTCTATTTTGAATGATTTAGCCTTAACTAATAATGTTATTGCTGACAAAGGTTATGACAGTGAAGCTATCAGAGAGCATATTTCTGCACTTGGAGCTACTCCTGTTATACCACGTAAAGTAAATTCTAAAATTGGTAATGATAATATGAATTGGGGGTTATACAAGTTGAGGCACAAGGTCGAAAATACCTTTGCAAGGCTTAAACATTTCAGAGCTATAGCTACTAGGTATGATAAATTAGCCGAAAATTACGCTTCAATGGTAGCACTAGCATGTGCATTTATTTGGCTGCCTATGGCAATTGTCAACAGCCCCTAGATCTATTTTTGGGTCTAAAGCATAAGAAGCTTTACAACAAATACAGTTTATTATTTTATTTTTAATCACATCTTTAGGTATTTTAAAAAAAGCAGCTCCATCTTGACTGATATAAAATAAATCAGATTCACAATTAGGGCATTTAACCAATGGACGCAGAAATGCCATGCAGGCCATGAATAAACCAGAAAATAAAGCCAAAACACAATATATCCAAAAATAACCTTCTGTGTACATATAGATATTAAAAAATTTTCTACAAACAAAAACTATTATAAAAGCAAGTACAAAACAATATAACGACCAACGATACGCATAAGCTATCATGGTTACTTTCTTGGGATTTGGGTAATATTCCGCTATATCGCTACAATCTTTGTTAATATTTGGATTAGGCTTTCCGTCGGCGTAATAGGCTTTTTTGAAACAGCCTTCTAGATACGGATAGGTCCCAATAATAAAACCAAAAAGCAATATTGCAGTATAAAGCAAATTTTCTAAGACTGTTAATTTCTCTGGTAGCAGAGAACTTAGATAGGTCATAGCAAAATACAGAGCAATAAAGAGAACTAAACTTACTTGTATTATCAAAGATTTTTTACCGGATAGGGCTTTTATAATGCTGTTATAAGTCATGAGCACAATAATTGGAAGTGCTATGATTATCATGATTATGTGTGTACCTGGTCTCATATTCTTTATTAATTTTAATTATATTTTATTATTTGCGTTGTCATTGTTGTACTTCTATCAGTAAAAGAATGATTTTTAAAATAATTACTGTGCATACCTTCTGCTGCTGCTGAAGTCAAAGCGGCATATTTACCACTAGTGAATGCTTCTGCTGCAGTGTTACTTGAAAACTTGCCATAACGATGCATCCAGCGATTAGCACCAGCGCCATAAACCGCACCAGTCATGGCATCTTTCATTTCTGGCTTGCCAGTATTAATATATGAGCGAGCAACACTGCCCGCAGCATTAGTCGAAACATCAATAGCTAACGTTGTGGCCCCTTTAACAAAACTACGTGCAGCCAATGCACCAGCAGCTCCACCAGAAAAAACTGATCCGACAACAGCAGCTCCACCTCCCACAAAAAAACCAATTGCTAGTCCTTTGTATCCACCTTCTTGCCAACCAGCATATCCCCCGGCAACTCCACCTAACACAAACTCCACAGCCATCACCGGCAGAGGAGCAATCTGCCTCCCATCCGGATCAACATATTTATACGGATTATTATATCCATACGCATATCGATTAAACGTACCTGGCACTTCAGGTTTTACATCAGCAGGATCTGGCGCCATAAATCTCCCCGAGACCGGATTATAATACCTAGCCCCAAAATAACTCAAGCCCGACTCATCAAATTCTTTTCCAACAAAACCAAATTTATTAACACTAATATCAATTTCATCTAATAATTTTGCTCCAAACGGTAAATATGCTTCACGCCATAAGGTTTTACCCTGCTCATCTATTTCTGCAAGTGGGCTACCCTGAGCGTCGTTATAATAATAACTAGTTATGCTGTTTTGATTTATATTATCTTTAATATCTGCCGCAATCTTACCTATTCGCTGGCCATTGAGATACAAATATTTATTACTCTTATGTTTAGTAATATTATAATCATACAACGCTAATCCTGCTTTATTATAAAAAGTGACAATATCTTCTTTACCATAAATAGTTTTAGTTTCTTGATAAACGCGCTGCTGGTTGTAATCATATTCATAGTTACCATAATGCTTACCAGACATAGAATACAAATTGCCGTCTACACCATAGTTATATTTGCTCCAGTTATCGGCTAAAACATTGCCTAGCGTATCATAACTATAAGCTACCTTATTAGGGCTCGAGGCGTTCGCTATACTAACCACTTGCATATTATTGTAGCTGAATATTAAATTGCTATTGTTAACAGGACTTAATGTATTTATTTTTGGATTTTGATTTAGGCTTGTCAGACTACTTTTTAGGCTTAATAAATTATCATTTTCGTCATAGAGATAGTCAATCTGTCCATTAGCCATTTTTGCGCTAGTTATACGCCCAAGCTTATCATAATAAAAATAAATTTATTTTTATTATATTATTTTAAA
>JAGOUU010000009.1 GCA_018061105.1 Gammaproteobacteria bacterium | reverse complement strand
TGTTAGCCTATCGTATTCATGCTTTTTGAATAATGGCACCCAATAATCTTGCATTCTCAATCGGTTTCTTGCTCTAGTTTGCTGTTCTGGGCTTAATTCTTTAAGATTAAGAGTTAATATGTAACGGTCAATATCTTCTAGTATATTTGTTGGCCCAGAAAAAAAATGTTCTGTCTCTGAAACAATTTCTGTTGAAAGTGACTGCACTTCTAGAATACTTCGCCGCTCTGTCGTTAAGGTTACATATTTATTAATACCCAATAAACACTCAATGACTATATAAAAAATATAATCTTTCATCACAACTTTTCTCTCACGCAAATATTGTAAAACCTCCTCGTATATTAAATCTATATTTAAATTGCTTAAAAAATTTGCCCGTCTCTTTTTACAACTTAATATATAATCATGAGTATCAGGGTTTCCAATATCTTCTACTAAACCTAAAACTGTAGTAATCCGTGATGGATCTCTAACAATTTCAGGTATATTATGAGGTCCTAACATTGTTAGGCTGTAAATTAATTGTTCTTGATCTGTAACACTTTCTGAGTGTTCTGTACCTGTAACCCAAGTCAATTCTCTAGCAATAATACTTTGTATTTTATTTTGAATAAGCTCAATAGTATTAAAAGTATTTATGCCGTTAGGATGCATACTTGCTACAATAGAAAGCCTATTGATGCAACCTATAAAGCAAGATAGACCATCAGAATCTGTAATACTCTTACTATGAGCTCTCATGATTTCGGCAAGATAAAATTTTAAATATTGCCAAATAGATTTTCTTTTCTCTTCTGGAACATCTAGATCTTTACTTGCTAAGAAGCAGATCAAAATGTAACGTCTAACATAATTCGAACAATCTAAAAATGTCCCAGGCAAACCATTTTCACTAAAATCTGACAAAGGTGGTGCACGAAGAAGAGTGACACTCGGTGCTGCATAATTTTCTCCACGATAATCTCCTGATGAATCATACAATCGATAAGCAATAATTGCTGGTTCAGACTTGCTGATAAATAAAGCTCTTGCTTGACGGTTTATTTCTGGACTTGTTCTATCTGCTAATAACTGCCTATTGCGTCCTACAGATAAGAAATCTAATAGCTTAGCATTGATACCTCTCAATGGTTCTATAGCTATAGCTAAAGAAGCTGACGATTCTTCTAGATCTGCTTTTATATCTTCTAGTAGAGCTAAACGCAGCTCTTTTTCTAGCTCGTTGAGATGAAGATCGGTTACCAATTTTTTCCCGTATATTGCACCTAAAATTTTGAAATTTTCTTTCGCCTCTTCAGTACGTTTATGATCCATAACCGATTCACGACTTTCTGCTGGTGGCAAGCCTGGTATAAGTTTAGCTAATTCTCGAGTGTTTTCAGCTAAAAGACATTGAAGATCTAATGCTTGAAGCCGTACCGAAACATCTGATTCAGTCTGCAAGCCTAAACAATGAGGAAAATATAAACTAGAAAACCATTCTATATGATTTACTCTGACCAAATTTTCTAAAAGCGTTGATAAAGCTCCTAAAGTAAATAATTTTGATATCCGTAAACGCGTAATAGCTAACAAGATATATTCAAGATTTCGGGTATCTAGTTTTAAATAATTAGTAATTATAGCTTCATCAAGAAAGCCACATCTACTCAAAATATTTATCAATCTATTAAGTAGTGATATATCTTTCATTGGCTTAATAAATAAATCCACTAGATCTACTGCATCTTTGCCAGAATTAATAAGCACCTGAATAAAATTAACATCTGCTAATAAATACTCATGTTTTGTTTGTAAATTACTTAAAGCAAGATTTAACCGCTTAATATCTCGCATGTTTCCTAATGCTATTATTTTTTTCAATACGCCTAATGCCACTTCTTTTTTTCCACAACATCGTCTTAAAGATAAAAATATTTCGGCGTAGCTTTTACAAAGCCAGGGGGTTTTTAATAAAATTTGACGAATTTCAAGGTTTATAAAACTTGCATTTAACTTATCTCCATTAACAATGGTAGCAGCTATGTCTATAGCATGAGATCTGGCTAGACGAATAGTGGTTAATACTTCATTAGTCAATAAAGCTTTATTAGTAGTTGCTAAATATATAACTGCATCTGCTAGAGTACTAGCGTTGCCCGATGCTTTTATTACTTCTGTACATATTTCAGCAGTGAATATATTAAGATCTTTGCGAGTAAATAATTTTCTCAGTCCAGCTATTACCATAGGCCGATGGTCATAACTTGTCAGATGGAAAAAAATTACTTTTGTACGTTTACGTAGAGGAGTATTTAATATAACACCCACTAAAATTTTTTGTAAATCTTCAGATATGCTAACATCAGAATCAGAATCAGAATTAGTTGCTGATTTAATCATCCTTAAAGCATCAGACGGGATCATGGACATAATACACTCCTTGTCCTACTAGGGTAATTTTGATTATCGCACAGACTTTACTTTTTGCAAGATAGATTAAGATTGCTTCGTGATTAAATCACCATTAGGAGCTACCATGACTTCCTCGTTAGAAGCAAGTATAACAGCAGGATCTAAACGCAAATCATCAAGAGCCTGAGCTGTAATTTTCCCTTCAAGAACAGTCCCTGCTGGCCATACACCTGCTATGGTACCCTGTTGCCCCCGCTCTAAACATAAAATACATTCGTTACATATTTTTGTGACTTTGACAATTTCAATATCAAAACCAGCCTCAATAGTAAGAAAATAAATTTTTCCTCTACTAAGCCCAGGCGCTAGTGCTTTAGCTTTATCTATAGATACGACTACAGTATCGTAATCAGTATCTAAAGTATGTTCAATGACCGCTCGCCATACTTTTATATTGGTCTTGTTCATACTTTCCCTATACCTATAGTACTAATCAAAGCACTAATAACTAAAATCTCGTTATTTAGTATTTCGTCTAGATATTTAATTTACTTTAACTAAAACCCATCATGCATACGTGAGCATCTAGCTAAAGAATCTTGTGAAATTAGCCCGTTCAAAACTAAATGCTGGAGATGGCTATCAAGTGTTTGCATGCCATATTGGGCACCTGTTTGCAAGACAGAGTACAACTGGGAAATCTTATTTTCTCTAATGAGATTTCTAACTGCTGGTGTCGCAACCAATATTTCAAAACCGGCAATCCGACCACTGCCAGAAGCCTTAGGAATAAGAGTTTGAGCTACAATGGCGCACAAAGACTCGGATAACATAGTACGTACCATAGACTTCTCATCACCAGGAAAGACATCAACTATTCTATCTATAGTCTTAGCAGCAGAGCTTGTATGCAAAGTAGCAAATACTAAATGCCCCGTTTCAGCAGCTGTTAAAGCTAACCTAATAGTTTCTAAATCTCTAATCTCACCTACTAAGATGATATCTGGATCTTCCCGAAGAGCTGCAGCCAGAGAAGAATTAAAATCCAAGGCGTCTTGTCCAATTTCTCTTTGATTTATCAAACAGTTATAGCTTTCATGGACAAATTCTATAGGATCTTCGATAGTAATAATATGTTTCTTATGGTTTTTATTAATTTCAGATAACATAGCTGCCAAAGTCGTACTTTTACCACTACCAGTAGGCCCAGTTACTAAAATGAGCCCCCGTTCACGCAAAATTAATTGGTTTAATATTTTTGGTGCATTAATCCCTTCCAGGCTTGGCATCCTATAAGGTATCCCTCGAAATGCAGCTGCTATACCCAGACGTTGCATATAAATATTAACCCGAAACCGAGAGTTTTTATCTAAATTATAAGAAAGATCCACTGATAGATTATGCGCCAAAATCTCACGATGTCTATCAGTCATAATTTTGTCTAGAGCAGCAATCAATGTATCATGTTCAAGGACTTTTTCTTCATATAGAGGGCTGATTGCTCCGTCTATACGCAGCATGGGCACCATACCTGCGGATAAGTGTAAATCAGAAGCACGGCTGTCCATTGCAAATTTAAGAAGTTCTTGTAAATTCATGTTGTTAACCGCTAAAATAAACTCTAATTACTAATTATATTAAATATATCTAATAAAATGAATGCAGGCAAAGAATTAAACAATTTAATCTCAGATAACTATAGAACGATTCTCCAACTTATTGATAGCACCAGAAAAAAGTACCAGCAAGATAATCACGCAATACAACTAATCGCTGTCAGCAAAAAACAATCTATAGAAAAAATATTGCTTCTTAATCGATTGGGACAGCAAGATTTTGCAGAAAACTATCTACAAGAGGCTATTGAAAAAATTAATGTGCTAGATAAATATAATAATAATATTACATGGCATTATATTGGCCGCATTCAATCAAATAAACTCAAAGCTATTGCTGAATATTTTAATTGGATACACAGCATCACCAGTTTTAATCAAGCTGAATTAATAAATAACTATCTTAATCGTATTAATACTAATAAAAAAATTTCTCTCTTAATTCAGGTTAACCTTGAACAAGATCATAATAAAAACGGTATAGATATAAGCAGTAATAATAATATTAATAGCCTTGTTAATCTAGTTAATCAAATTAAAAAATTAACTCATACTCCTGATGCTAAAATTATTTTAAAAGGCTTTATGGGTATTTTAAAAATAACTAATACTGATTTTGGATCGCAATATAATAGCTTTAAAAAATTATCTGATTTATCCAAACAATTAAATCTAGATATCTTATCTATGGGTATGTCTAACGACTATGAAGCAGCAATTGCAGCTGGTAGCAATATGCTCCGAATAGGGACTAAATTATTTGGTGAAAGAAATTAGTACAAATAGTTTATAATTTAATTTATAATCAAAAATAAATATTACTTTATTATGACCAATTTAAATAACGCCCTAGTTTTTATCATTGTAACTTTATTTGATTTCTATATCGCTACTGTTCTATTACGCGTAATTTTACAATATGTCAGAGCACCATTTAATAACGAGATCGGGCAATTTGTAATTAAAATTACTAACCCTGGCGTTATAGTCTTACGCAAGATAATCCCAAGTTTACGAAGCCTTGATCTTGCCAGTTTGGTTTTTGCGTATATTTTAGCCGTGCTTAAAATTGTTCTAGTCAATCTTTTGATCACTCGGACATATTTACCAGTTAATATTTTTGCCATAAGTTATTTTGTTCTAGCTTTTTTAGCTCTTATAGAAATTACTCTTACTATTTATTTTTGGGCAATTATTATTAGAGTAATATTTAGTCTTTTAGCTCAAAATCCTAATATGGGTTATAATGCTTTTTATACCATGGTATATTTAATAACCGAGCCAGTTTTAAGCTTAATCAGGCGTTTTATTTCACCTATTGGAGGTTTCGACCTGTCACCATTGATTGCTTGTTTACTTATAGCTGTGCTCAGAATTATATTTAATATTTAATAAGCTTTAGATTAGTGAACCAAATGTTTTGAGCGCGGGATAATAAAATGATTGTAGGGGAAATATTCTAGATTATTAATTAAATGCTTAATATCTCGGACAGTGGGTAAAACTAATAAGTAAGTCACATCTTCAACTAGCTCTTCGTATTCTTTACCTAGACTATTAAGAGATATAATCTCATGCTCACCACCCGAATCCCAGCGTCTCAAAAAATCTTCAGCTAGTGATTTATTCGGAAAAGCTAAATAGGCACGTTCTTCATTGATAGAAAAACACCAAGGGCCACCAACTACTTCTTCGTCTGTTTCAACAATGGGATCATAAATAGTAAAAAACTCTATTTTAGCGTTTGCAGGCATACCTTTTTTATTGCACTCCATGCATTTCCCTTATATTATTTTCCTTGTCTAGAAATATAGCATAAAATAAAAAAAAGTTATGAAACAAAAATGGGTCCTAGCAAGTGGTAATAGAGGCAAAATAGCTGAGATCAGCGAATTGATAAAGCCTTATAACATAAACATTTTACCGCAAAGTGAATTCAATATTAGTGATATACCTGAAACTGGTCTTACTTTTGTCGAAAATGCCTTATTAAAAGCACGTCATGCCTGTTTAAACAGTAGACTGCCTTGTATAGCTGATGACTCAGGTATTATAGTTCCCAGTTTAAACGGCGAGCCAGGAATATACTCAGCTTGTTATGCTGGCACTGGTAGCTCTGAAGATAACATCAATAAACTAATTAATAACTTAAAAAAGCTACCAGAAGATAAATATGAAGATAAATATACAGCCTATTTCTACTGCGTCATTGTATTTTTACAGCACCATCTCGATCCTACCCCGATTATTGCCCAAGGCAGCTGGCACGGCAAAATAATCTTAAAGCCCAGAGGAACTAACGGCTTTGGTTACGATCCTGTTTTTTTTGATCCTGAATTAAATTTGACCGCAGCAGAGCTGCCTTCAGAGATCAAACAAAAACGCAGTCATCGCGGACAAGCTTTGAGGCAATTAAGTCAATTATTAGATCTTGATTAAAATTTTATTAAACTTTATGACGCATAATGGGACTGACTAGGCCATAAGTTGATTATAGCTTTAATCAAGATAGCAATCGGAATAGCAAAAACCACACCCCAAAAACCAAATAAACCACCAAATAATATTATCGACAATATAATAACAATAGAATTCATTCTTAGTGCGTCAGAAAGCAAAACAGGGACTAAAATATAACCATCTATTATTTGTATTATTGTATACACGGTCATTAGTTCAATAAAATAATAGCCCAAGCCCATTTGAAATAACCCAACTAAAGCAATAGGAACTGTAGATATAATAGCACCTACGTATGGGAAGAATACAGACAAGCCAACAAGAACACTTAATAATGCATTGTATTGTAAATTATAATAAACTAATACTAAATAAGTAAAAAAGCCTACAATAAAAGCTTCAAGAAATTTTCCTCTAATATAATTCCCCATGCCAATATGTACTTCTTCCATGACTTTATAAATTAAACTGCTCTCTTCTGGCATGAAGTAATCAGCTTGGTTAATCAATATATCTTTATCTTTTAATAATAGAAAGACTAAAATAGGCACTAAAATTAAATAAACAATTATAGTTAAAATATTTGAAATAGACGCGATGGAAAAAGATAATATATAACGCCCAGCTGTGGTACCAAATGTTTTAATACTATCTACTATTTCTACTAATTGATTGTCATTAAAAATACTAGGATACTCTTGTTGAATAGCTTTTAATAATTTTTTACCCTCAGTAAACATATCAGGCAAAGAATTTAACAAAGAACTTAACTGTTGTTTTAAAACTGGGACCACCCCCACAACTATTAAAACAACCATGCCTATAAAAACAGTAAAAACAATAAGAACTGAAAGAAGTCGGGGTATTTTATACTCCGTGAACCAGCCCACTGGCCACTCTAGTAAATAAGCCATAACCAAAGCAATAATCAATGGCAATAAAATGCTACCAAGTGAGTATAAAATTAGGCCAATAACAGCCATAAATAGCAATAAAGCAATGGCTTCAGGGTTTGCTAAATGGCGGTTATACCATTTGGAAAAAAAACCTTTGACTGACATTATTCCTGCTCAATACAATTATTATTGTAACTATTATATTATAAAATAGCTAACAGATTACCATTTATTATTATCGGCGGAAAGCTCTTTTTCTGTTTCCTGATCTCTAGCAGCTTCCTCAGTTTTATAAAATTTATGAGAAAACTCTACTAGCTCGCGTACATTTAAAACTTGGAATTTTTGTTTTTTATAAACAAACGATAAAGTATTAGTAAACGACGGAGTCAACGGCAAACAAGTCAATCTATTTGTTTCTAAATCTTTCATAACTGTACTCTTTGGCAAAACTGAGACCCCAAGACCACTTTCAACTGCATTTTTGATCGCCTCAATGCTGCCTAGTTCCATGATAATATTTAATTTATCATAATTTAAACCTTGGCGAGTTAAATAATTACTAAAATCTGTATGAATTCCAGAGCCTTGCTCTAATAAGATTAGCGGCTGAGATATTAGCTGGTTTATGTCTATTTGTTCTATATAAGATAGACTGTGATCAGGGCTGCAAACAACAACCATTTCGTCATATGTTATCTTTTCAGTACCAATCATTTTATTATCTAATTCTGTGTCAATAACGCCTATATCTATACTACTATTTTCTACCATAGAGGCGATTCCAGCAGTATGAGATAACTTTAATTGAATATTAACCTCAGGAAAGTCTCTTTTGAAAGCAACTAATAACTTAGGTAGGACATAGTCGCCTATTGCTACAGTAGCACCTAATTTTAAAGTTCCTGAAACATTGCCCGTTACATCTCTTATAGAGCTTTCCATTTCTCTGTAGAGGTCAAATAAACGCTCTGAATATTCAAACATGCGTCTGCCAGCTTCAGTAAGATTAATCTTATTATGTGAACGATCAAATAATCTTGCATTAAAAGTTTCTTCTAGCTGTCTAATCTGAAAAGTGACTGCTGGCTGAGTCATTTGTAATATTTCAGCAGCTTTCGTGAAACTTAATAGATTAGCAACAGTATGAAATACCTGAAGTCGTTTATCTGCCATTGTCTTGTCCTTATTCTTGTAGTACAATAATTATCTATATTTTAGATTATAGACAAGTTTTTTTAATTGCGTAGAAAGTTTGGATTTATTATGAAATTTTTCTTTAGCTTCTAAACTAAAGCTTAATTAGCACTTTAGGCCATATCAAACTATAATATAAATCTAATTATTAATATAAAATAACAATAATAAAATGCTTAGCTATAGGTATCTTACCAACTTACTTCTTCCTGTTGTAATGTTCACTTTTCTTACAACTTCTGTATCAATCGCCTATAACTTACCCGACATAGGATCGTCTTCTAACAGCTCATTATCATATAAAGACGAAAGAATGCTTGGTGAATATATTTATTCAAACATCCAATCAGATTTAGCATTAGTTTCAAGTCCTATTATAGAAGACTATATCCAGATCTTAGGTAATAAATTATTAAATAATAGCAATAAACACTACGAAAGCTTTAATTTCTTTATTGTCGATAGCTCTGACATCAATGCTTTTGCCTTGCCCGGTGGCTTTATTGGAGTCAACCGCGGCTTAATAACAGCGGCAGAAAATGAAAGTGAATTGGCTGCTGTTTTAGCACATGAAATAACCCATGTTAATCAACGTCACATTGCTCGGAGCTTCGAAAAGCAACAACAACTACAATTACCTATGATAGCCGGCATTTTAGCCGGAGCTTTACTATCCGCTTACAGCCCCCAAGCCGGACAATCTATAATAGCTGGCTCCATGGCAGCAGGTAACCAATCTTTAATAAATTACACCCGCAGTAATGAAGAAGAGGCCGATCGTATAGGCATGTCTGTTCTTACTAAAAGCGGCTACTCGCCTTATAGCATGGGGAAATTTTTTAATAAACTACAACGTAATGCCTACTCAGATAAAGAAACTTACCCGGAATATTTACGTACTCACCCTGTAACAGACAACAGAATCACAGATGCCAATAGCCGAGCTGATGAGATTTTAATCAATAAAGCTAATAAAAATAATAACTCTCTAAATATCCAATCCACAAATAAAGATCAAAAACTTTTAGCTGATTTAAACAGCAACAATTTTAACTTTGCCTTAATTAAGAGCTTATTTCTATATTCTAAAAATAATAATACTAAGAACTTAAAATACTATTCAGAAGCAGAACAAGATATCTTTCAAAACGATATTGAACAATTTGGTAACGCCTATTATTTATTAAAAAATAATAAGTTCCAAGAAGCTGGTAAAATTTTCAAAAACCTTAACGCTAAATATCCAAAAAATTCTATTATAGCTTCTTTATATGCTGAATCTTATAGCAAACAGCCATCGATAGCTTTAAATATTATAGCCACTCAATTAAAACAAAACCCGACAAATATTCCGCTTAATTTACAATATGCACGCATAGCATTAAACAACAACAAACCCAATGCGGCTATTACCACTCTTAAAAAAGTTATTAAATACCATAATAATTATCCTTTAGAAGTAAATTTATTATTAGCCAATAGCTATAATAAACTTAATCAAAAATGGCAAGCAAGTTTAGCCTATTCTGATTATTCCGTACAAAAAGGTGATCTATCTTCCGCTATCATGCAATTGAAATCTACATCTAAATACAATAAACTAAACGAGTACCAAACAAAAATAACTAACTATCGTATTAAATCATTAGAAGCACAATTTAAAGACCGTAAAGAACAGCTTCAAGGATGGATATAACAGTAATTATCAATAAAAAAGCACGCAAAGAAAGACTGTCATACTGCGAGCTGGCTCTGTATTTACACAGGCGATGGATAATCAGACTCTGGCTCTATCACAGGACACCTATCATTCACTGGTGATGGATATCCCTCAAATGCATCTTCTTGCAGCCCTGGCAGAATCTCAATATGATTCGTTGCGCGAGAAAAGTAAACTATTGCTCCAGGTAATTGAGAACTTACAACCGGCGGCACAACAATTGTATACTCATCTTGGTTTACTCCTTGATACAGTTGAAAAATTTTCCGACATGCCAAAAATGCTGTAACCACAACAAAAACGCTTAGTATTAAACTATCACCCATAACCATTTATTACTCCCTAATGGATGGTTTGCACGTCTGGAGCTAACAAAGAACTGTTAACAATTATACAAACGCTCTCACAGATTCAGCTTGTACATTAAATTTATCCCTTCAAGATCATCTTAATATATCTAAGAGGCTTAGTCTAGCTGATGTTCTATTACAAAATGTAATTTCAATTTTACATACCCATTCTTGGAGCGCTCGTTCTCCTAAATTCTGGAATTTCAGCAATCACAGTATCCAAGTCTACCCCTGCTTTGAGCACACTTGCTTTATAATGAAGATCTTTATGCTGAATAAATATTGGTCCTACTAGCCCCGCGTCGTTCCTGTACTGTACGCCATAAACACATAGGGGCAACACAGGACTTGATACTACAATTGGACGCTGCAATACGTTAGCTAAAGCATGAAGTTCTACTTCAGTACCAAAAACACCATTTTCTCTCATTTTATCTACATAGCATCTAAAGTATAATCGTCTAGCCGCATCTGTCTCTATCACTTTCAAGCTAGCAACACCTTCAACAACTGTAAATTCACATCCCATGCTGTCTGCCATTGCAGTGGATAAATCCGGAGAAGCCTCTGCCCCTATATCTTCCTTATGCTCATCAAGAGGCTGTATGTGCCAAATGTATGAATTCGAATCTCTAAGTAATTCATCACAAACTTCTCTACGCAAATCATGGGGCGCCTCGAGATGAATATTAATAGCTGAAAACAAGCAGTTTCCATCACCTGGGACATCTACTTCATCAAAATGTCTCTGAAAACCAGTAGGAGCTGTGCTAATAGTTTTAACGCTAGGTTCAAAAATTTTACCTGGTACTCCAATATATGCCTCCGGTAATGATAGGTACATCCAATCAGGAATCGAAATTATAGATGACACTGATGGTAACATCTCTCCCCTAGGATTAGATCCAACAGTGGGTTGATAATATGGAACCACAAATTCCGCTGGTGGTAACCCCCTAGGATCAGGCGATGATGGGTGACTAGTTCTTTGTGACACTTGCGTCGCTAACCGACCAACTAAAACTCTTATCCTTCTAAAAAAGTTCATCTTAACCCTCATAATCAATAAAAATAATTCCTTACTTTAGATTCAGTATACTCACAAAAGATTAAGATAATATTAACTACCGAGGAATAATGTTGGAACCTCAGGGCTAATTTCAAGGCTAATGGGAAGCATGGAACGCATTGCGTCTTAATAATAAATTAAGGTTACTAATATACAATTTAAAGCATAAACAAAATATCTTACATGGAGATAGAATAATGCTATCAATCGCAGATTGTCAGAAAGTTATAGATTCTAGCGAGAAAATACAGCAAGTTATAGAAGTAGCGACTAGGCTAAGAAAAGCTGAGACAGTTGATAAATACAAGGATTATATAATAGGCCTCAAAAGCCAGTTATTGCACGCGAAAATATATTTTACAAACCTAAAAAGAAGTTTAAATCCCACTCAAGCGGCGAGCCACGGCGAGATCTTAGAGTCAAAGATTGCTCAATGCACTGCACTAGTAGGATTCCTACAAAAGACTTTAGAAGAGATAGCTGGCAGAACAAGGCCTATTGTAGAATCTTCTGAGATTTCAAGAGCTAAACCTACTTAAATAAAAAATAGCGCAATAACAGAGAATTATTAAACCTGCCAGTCAATCATTGCTAGTTTTTTAGATTCTAAATATTGGTTAATTTTTGAAAAATGCTTACAGCCAAAAAAGCCCCTATAAGAAGATAAAGGCGATGGATGGGAAGAAGTGAGAATCAAATGTTTCTTAGAATCGATTAGATTTGCTTTTGCTTTTGCCGGCGAGCCCCATAGAACAAAAATAAGATTCTCTCGCTCTGTATTGAGAGTCTTAATAATACTGTCAGTAAAAGTCTCCCAACCTTGATTTCTGTGAGAAAAAGCCTGATTAGCTCGAACTGTCAGCACAGTATTTAACAATAACACCCCCTGCTGGGCCCAATGGGTTAAATTGCCGTGTTTGGGTATAACAAAATTTTTAATATCCTGCTCTAATTCTTTATAGATATTACATAAAGACGGCGGCGGAGCAATACCATTAGGGACTGAAAAAGATAAACCATGCGCCTGCCCTACCCCATGATAAGGATCTTGACCCAAAATAATAACTTTTACAGAATCAAATGGCGTAGTATTAAGAGCATTAAATGTTAAATCAGTCGGAGGATAAATTGTAAAACCAGCTTTTTTTTCATTAACTAAAAAACTACGTAGGTGCGCCATATAAGGCTGTTCAAATACAGACGCAAGTTTGTTTTGCCAAGAAAGATCTAATGTTTTCATCAGACTATAATAAACTTATATATTTATGGCGTCAAACTTGCAGCTTGCCATGAAACGACTTCAGCGCCATTTGGATTTCTTGCTGGCTTTGCAGCTGGAATTGTATCTACAACTAGCTGATAACAACTATAAGTTTTTACCGTAGCAACTGGATGTCCGTTAGATGATGAAACAGTTGGTAATGGACGAAACTCTTGATACGATGCATTAACATTGGCAGAAAAAGAGGCTATGTATGTAAATAATGCTGATGTAAACTTTGCTAAGATAACCCCTGATAATAAAGCAGAAACACCTAACGCAATCCCAGTAGCATTAAAAACACAAAAAACTACTAGCACAGCAATAACTGTATAGTTCACCAAATCAATTAAAGCTTTTTTATTAGCTAATCTATATGGATCGTCTAAACTTGATTGCCAAAATATTTTGAAGCCATTTGTTTGAAAAGCATTTACAAAATTTCTAACAGATGACTTTATATTTCTTATGGTTTCAGGCAATATCTCAGAAAAAAATCTAAAGATATTTTTACCATAGAACACCCCATTCAAGCAACCAAAAACGCTGATTGCAATAGCAGCAATTGCACTAGGATTCGCGGGCAAACCAAACAGGCCTGTCAACAATTGAAACGCTTCGTTCAAAAACCACAGTTGAGCAAAGATCATTGTAGCTGTCGCAACTAATAAAACTAAAATTTTTGAGAACGTAAGTTTTTTCCATTCAGAATTTTTAAAGAAATTTTTAATATTTGTATACGTGCTGTAACAAATTGGTTTAAATAAAGCAATATTAGCTAACGCAGTCACCAAAGCAAAAAAGCTAGCGATAATAATTAACATTGGCAGGGGCGCTGCTAAGACAGCTGCTGCAGAAGCAAAGCCAAAAAATAGCATACCAGCAGGAATATAAATTGCATTAAATAATAAGATACCCATCGCTATACCAGCGAAAACTATAATAAAATTTAATAATATTTTTTCTAATAAATTTAATTCTGCTTCTTCAGTTTCGTCACGTTTAAATAAATTTTTAATTAAGTGGTAGATATCAGTTTTATATAAAAAATAGCTTACTGAAGAAGCAGAACCACCGAATACTAACACATTGACGAAAGTAAACACTCCGTAACCATAAACAGCTAAGGCACCTTCAGGAAAGGCTACTAGAAAAGCTAAAAGAAAAGCAAGAAAGTAAAAAAATTGTTTCTTCTTACGATTATTAGCTTGTTTAATTTTTGATTTTTTATATTCAGCAGACAGAACTTTTGGTTTTTTTTCTAGTTCGTGCCTACTAATTCGATAACCTAAGTTATGAGCATCAAGATATCTATTAATATAAACTTTTATTAATTTTAAACCAGAATCGTCTGCTGAGACAGCGCTCTCTCGATCAAAAGCTTTTAATAATTGTTTTGCGAACTCTTGTTTATTAGAAACTAATATGGTTCTAGAACTATCAAACAAATCACTGACAAATTGGTATCTTTTAGTTTGAACAGCATAATCTAGAACCATCAATAGATTACGATCATATTTTTTACTAAATGGTGAAATTAGCGACAGGTTACGCTTGAAAAAATAACTAAAAGCACTCGATTGGGTAAGCAATTTTAGAGTTTCTAGCTCTGCTTGAATGCCGTCTATCTTGCTATCTGCCATTTTTTACCCATTTTTTACTGCTTGAACTAACTATTTAAGTTTATATATTCTATAATAATTGACACAAAACTGCTATCTTAACTTATTAAAGTGTAGCTTTCTAAGATGAATACACAATTAATATATAAATATCAAATAATCACTGCCTTGCGCCAAGCTCAACCGCCGATATATTCAATAAGATATAATATTCATATGACATATAGAAATCACCATTGTCGCCAACTCCCTGCCCCCAAGAGTTACGGAGCTTTAAGATCTGCTGTCTATCGTTATACCCTACTACAATGAACTCATGGCCATAGGCAACGCCATCCCGCTTTAAATTGTAAACTAGTTCAGACAAGCCATACTCGTCCTCTGGTAATTTAAATAGGCCAGATTTCTTATTATTGATGGGATAACCAATAGTACCAGGAATATCTGAGCCATTGATAAAAGTCCCTATGACAATACGATGACCATTATTAAGCGCTTTTCTCAATTCGTTAATACTATTAGGGTTACGTAGCGACCGTACAATAAAATCATTTGACCACTGCTTATTTAAGCTTAAAGCATGATACTCTTCGAAAGACATTTTCTCATTAATTAAAGGGTATTCATGCAGACAATTTGTCTTGGCAACAACACCATGCTGTCTTATACGTTCAAATAAGCATGCAGCATCAAACCCATCCCAACCAGAACTATAAGAACAAAAGTCCTCTCGAGTACTCCATGGCTTATCGATCTTATCTCCTAGTTCTTGGTAAGTATTACCCAACTCTAAGAGACACTGCTGAGAAATATAGTCACCACTATCATTTAAAGTATTCAAAGCAGCTGTAACAGCAAAAGTTACACATGAACCATAATCTCCTTGATCGAGAACCGGTGTGTTACCCATTTTCAGATCAATATTGAAGTCTGAATCATTTATATAAAAAGGCACAGTGGATTTACCGTAACTATCTGTATTATTGATAATTAATTGAGCTCTTCTCTCTAGCTCTAGAGACATTTTTTTATCTATATTTATCTCTTCGAAATTAATTTTTTTGTATTGCCGAAAGAAATTAGCAGAAAACACAAGATCTAACGAGTTATCTTCCAAAGGCACAACAACAGATTTAGCAAAACTATTTGAACACAAATACAATAGACTAGCTAAAATTAAAACAATTAGTGGTGATCTAGAGCTTAAAATGTTCGCCATGCCCAGCCTCATATACTGGTAGTTAGTTCGTTACATTATTCTAGCATATTTGAAAAATATAGCTATTTATTTATTAAAGAATTTATTAAAGATCTGGCTGAAAAATACCCGTGTTTTAGGTACAATGTTGTTTTTAAACAAAATAAGCATAGCTCGATGAATAATCATATTAACAAGTCTAATAAAAATAATAACATTTTTTATGCCCAATCTGGAGGAGTTACTTCAGTTATAAACGCTACGGCTTGCGGGTTGATCGAAACAGCCAGGCTATACCCAGACACTTTCAATAAAGTGCTAGTAGGGAAGAACGGTATAATCGGCGCACTCAATGACCAACTAATAGACACCAGTTTAGAATCTCCCGAAGACATTGCTAAACTAAGATTTACCCCTGCTGGAGCCTTTGGATCTTGCCGCCATAAACTACCATCCCCTGAGCAACATATAGAGCCATATAATAAAATTCTCGAAGTATTCAAAAAACATAATATTGGCTATTTTTTCTACAATGGCGGCGGCGATTCCCAAGACACAGCTTATAAAATTGCCAAATTAAGTCAACAATCAGGTTATGAATTAATATGTATCGGCCTACCCAAAACTATTGATAACGATCTACCTATTACTGACACCTGTCCTGGTTTTGGCTCCGTTGCAAAATACGTGGCCGTGTCTATTAGGGAAGCAGGACTTGATGTGTTATCAATGTCAGAAACGTCCACTAAAATTTTCGTCATGGAAGTGATGGGCCGTCACACAGGCTGGATTGCAGCCGCCAGCGGCTTAGCTGCAGAAACCAAAAACCAAGCACCCCATATAATCTTATTACCAGAAATTCCATTTGAACAAGAAAAATTTTTAACGCGGGTGCAACATTGCACACAAACCTATGGTCATTGCGCAATCGTTGTCTCAGAGGGCGTCAAAGATAAACAAGGTAATTTATTACAAAAAAGTGGTCTGACAGATTCGTTTGGTCATGCCCAATTAGGTGGCGTTGCACCTATGATTGCAAATTTAGTTACAGCTAATTTGGGCTATAAAAACCATTGGGCCGTCTGTGATTATCTCCAGCGTTCTGCTAGGCACATAGCATCTAAAACAGACGTCGAACAATCCTATGCTTTAGGGCAAGCAGGAATAACTTTTGCAAAACAGGGCCTAAGTGGAGTGATGTTAAGTATAAAAAGACTATCAGATTTACCATACGAATGGTCTATCGATCATGTGCCTCTAGAAGCAGTAGCTAATCAAGAAAAACTTCTTCCAAGAGAATTTATTACAGAAGATGGTTTTCATATTACTGATAAATGCCGAAAATATTTAGCGCCATTAATTCTGGGCGAAGATTATCCTGCGTATAAAAATGGACTACCGGATTATGTGCAGTTAAAAAACCAGTTAATCTAAATTCATTTGTCTTTTCTTCGAGACGTGTACCTGAACGCATACCATCAATTACCAGTAACATTTGTGCTTAGTTTATGTAATTGTGCTGTTACCAACTGCTAAAATATTAAGCACATCTTCTATAGCATAAATACAAGCTTTGCTATTTCCTTTTATATTAATAATAATTATGTTAAAACGTTTAACCATAATTAACCTGCTTGCCTTATATCCTGTTTGTAACTTGCTTTACTCATGAGCTCAAGGATTTTATTGATATTAACTCTGAAATTCTGGCCACTGACTCCCCTACACTCACTCAGAAACTGCCGCCATAAGCGCGCACCCGGTTGATCTTTAAATAATCCCATATAATGCCGAGCCATTTTTATCCATGGCGTGCCGTTGTCTAATTCATCAATAATATAATTATATAAACTTTCTAAAATTTCATGTCGAGATAATAATTTATCACCTAAGATTTCTTGATTAATCTGTGCTAGTAAAAATGGATTATAATACGCCTCTCGTCCAATCATAACACCATCAACTAATTGCAAACTATTTTTAATTTGATCACAGGTCTTGAAGCCACCGTTTATAATTATATTTAAATTATTAAAATCTTGTTTTAATGTATAAACTCTTTGGTAATCTAACTCGGGAATTTCTCGATTCTGTTTAGGATTTAATCCTGACAACCACGCTTTACGAGCATGAATGATAAAACTACTACAGCCAGCCTTGCTTACAGTATTAATAAAATCATGCAAAAACTTGTAGCTATCTTGCTCGTCGATACCTATACGGGTTTTAACTGTTACTGGTATTGCCACTTGTTCACGCATGGCTGACACACATTCTGCGACTAAATTTGGCTCTGCCATTAAACAGGCGCCAATTTTCGCTTTTTGCACACGATCACTAGGACAGCCAACATTAAGATTCACTTCGCAGAAGCCACGGTCTTCAGCCATTTTGGCTGTAATAGCCAAATCCTTGGGCACACTTCCACCAAGTTGAATGGCAAGAGGATGTTCTTCGGGATGATAACTAAGAAATCTGTTTTGATCACCATAAATTAAAGCATTCACAGTGATCATTTCTGTATAGAGTTTTATACGAGGAGAAAATAATCTTAAAAAATAGCGACAATGCCGATCAGTTAGATCCATCATTGGCGCTACACTTATTTCTTTTTTACTAAAAATACTCACTAAACTTAACCATTACCTAAAATTTATCTCAGCTATAGTAACGGCGCAATTACCAGACTGACAATCGCCATGACATTGATTAAAATATTCATTGATGGTCCTGAGGTATCTTTAAATGGATCACCAACAGTATCACCAACAACTAAAGCTTTATGCACTAAAGAACCTTTGCCACCTAAATTACCTTTTTCAACATATTTTTTAGCATTGTCCCACGCTCCACCAGCATTAGCCATAAATAAAGCTAACAGTACACAAGAAATTAAAGCACCACCTAATAAACCACCTAATGCTTCAGCATTAAAACCAAAACCGACTATAACAGGGGTAAATACAGCCAAACAGCCTGGTAAAATCATTTTACGAATAGCTGCTTTAGTAGCTATGTCAACACAACGATCAGTATCAGGATCAGCTGTGCCTTCTAATAGCCCTTTGATTTCTTTAAATTGTCGTCTGATTTCATTAATCATATCAAACGCTGCATCACCTACTGCTGTCATTGTAATAGAAGCAATCAAGAACGGTAATAAACCACCTAAAAATAAACCTATTAATACGTCTGGGTTATTTAAAGATAAGACAAAATTAGTTTTATTAACTGCAACTGTTTCAACAAAAGCATTGATTATAGCTAACGCAGCCAAAGCTGCAGCCCCAACTGCAAAGCCTTTACCAATAGCAGCTGTTGTATTGCCTAATTCATCTAAAGAATCTGTAATGGCCCGAGTTTCTTTACCCAAACCGCCCATTTCCGCAATTCCACCAGCGTTATCTGCTACTGGACCGTACGCATCAATAGCCATAGTAATTCCAACTGTTGCAAGCATACCTACTGCAGCTATGGCTACGCCATACAAACCAACCATATGGCTTGCAAGAAATATAATAGTAGAAATAGTCAAAATAGGCATAACAACTGATTGCATACCAATAGCAAGACCCGTGATCATAACTGTTGCCGCACCAGTTTCACCTGAACGTGCAATTTTTTTCACCGGGCTACCACCAGTATAATATTCTGTAATAAGCCCAATACATATTCCACCTAAAGCTCCTACTACGACAGACTTCCAAACTTGAGTAGATATATTAAAATAAGAAATAACAAAATAGGCTGCAATAATAAAAAATACTGCGGCACTTATTGTCCCAAAGCGTAAAGCTTTTTCTGGTTTTTGTGCTGAAAATAATTTTACAATGGCAATTCCTAACATTGAACACACTAGGCCTACACTGGATAAAGCTAATGGTAAAAACATCAAACTTTCTTGCGCACCAACAAAACTTAACGCCGTTGGAGTCATAGTAGAAGCTATAGCAATCGAAGCAATAGTAGCACCACAATAAGATTCAAATATATCTGATCCCATTCCTGCTACGTCACCAACATTGTCGCCAACATTATCTGCAATAACACCTGGGTTACGAGGATCATCTTCTGGAATGCCTGCTTCTAATTTACCAACGAGATCAGCACCTACGTCTGCAGATTTAGTAAATATTCCACCGCCGACACGAGCAAATAAAGCTACAGAAGAAGCTCCCATACCAAAGCCATGTATTGCATGCGATGTCGCAGGATCACCACCAAAATAATAATATAAAGTCCCTAAGCCTATTAAACCTAAAGAAGCTACACAAAGACCCATAATAGATCCGCCAAAAAAGGCAACGGTTAAAGCACTTGCCGTGCCATGATCATGAGCTGCCATAGTTGTGCGTACATTAGCATTAGTAGCAGTATACATGCCTATATAGCCTGCCAAACCTGAACAAAAAGCGCCAAATAAAAAAGATACTGCTGTTCGCCAACCAAGATAGATATACAACCAAGGGGATATAAATAATATAAATAAACCTAAAATTTGATACTGACGGTGGATAAAAACCATCGCCCCATCATGGATAGCCTGACCAATTTTTAAGACTTTGCCAGTCCCATTAGGGAAAGTTAAGATATATCGATAAATTAGAAGCGCTAATAACATCCCGCATCCACCGAATATTGGAACCCAAAACTCCATGTAACCCTCCTAAATATTATTTTAGATTGTTTTTATTTATTAAATTTTAATTAATTCTCTTGACCAAATACCGTGGTATTATATTACAATCTTTCAATAAAACATATCATCAGCCTTAATACTTTAAAATATATAATTTACCCATAAATACACTATAAATAAACTATGTTTGATAAAATTTCTCCCGGTAACAATGTCCCCCATGAAATCAATGTCATTATTGAAATTGCGGCTAATCAGAATCCTATTAAATATGAAGTTGATAAGATCTCTGGGGCTATATTTGTCGACCGCTTTATGAGTACCTGTATGCATTATCCATGTAATTATGGCTATATACCAAAAACGTTAGCTCAAGATGGCGATCCTGCTGATGTACTCGTCGTCACACCATTTCCTGTCATACCAGGCTCAGTTATACGATCTCGTCCTATAGGATGTTTAAAAATGTCTGATGAGGCTGGAGTGGACTTCAAAATATTAGCTGTACCTGTTACAAAACTTTGCACTATTTATGATAAAGTCGGAAGCTATTTAGACATGCCTACTTTGTTAATAAAACAAATCGAACATTTTTTTACTCACTACAAAGACTTAGAGCCTAATAAATGGGCAAAAGTTGAAGGATGGCAAGATAAGAAAGTTGCTATGCAAGAAATCATGGGTGCAATTGAGCGGTACGTTTGATTAAATTCAATTTTTTGTTACATGCCCTATGTCAGACCAGTTAAGGGCGTGTAAAATAATCATACTTACTTTTGAATTCATACGCAATTTTCGTATCTAATGGACGAATTTGTCCTAAAAGAGCGCTAGAACGATCATCAAACGGATCAAGGGGGCGTTTTCTGATATGTGCAACTATTGCATCTAAGTCATAAACTCTATCATTTAATACCACTGGAATTTTTGGACTTAGCTTTGTTAGACTACATTTGTACTTATATTTTCCAATTTCTTCGGGGTTCTCTTCACAAAACATTACCCATCTATAGACTTGATCTATTAAGACATCCCAAGGATAATACCTGCTGTGTGCGCTATGTTCTATAGATGTAACCGGACCTAAGGCATCCCAAGGATCATATATATTGTGAACACGATGTTCTATAGATGTCACCGGCTTAGCTGCACCAAAGCTAGCTATAGAATCTATAGATTCAATCGGTTTAGGCAGTTCGGGACGTAATTCCCCTTCTTCTGCTAATATTCGCATTTGTTGTAACCAAGTAAGAGAAGAAGGCTTTCTTGTAATTTGAGCACTAAGCAAAGTTTTCATTTATAATCTCATCAAAATAGTTAGTAAGAGAGATAGTATCATGAGAATAGCCAAGTGTCCATGATATCCTTCAACAATATCATTCAACAACCAGAGCGTTAGTATTAGCTAGTATTAACTAAACGGTGTAGGCTTGAGTATTTGCCTATATCTAGTCACTAACTTTTCTTCAGCCTCTTGATTTTGCACTGGAGCTGGGTTTGGCAGAGGTTTTAAGTGCGGCGCGGGGGCATTCAGACCATATTGAGCTTTATGCAATTGATTCATATGATTATTAAAACTTGGAGAAGCCGCTAATTTATTAACTTGAGCAGCTAGTACGGCTGGGTGAGCATTAATATTAATTTTAAACTTCTCTATAAGTTTATCCAGCTTAGGCCCATCCATAGTGCTAGTATAACCCATATACTGCAGCATAGCTTTTAGTAGATACTTTCGGTTACTCATAAGTTATTATCCGGTAGTTACAACTACATATACTTAGTATGGTAACATAATTTTGTAAATTTTGGAATGTCTAGAACTCATGTCTTAGAAAGCCGAAGCAGAAAATGATCTTCCCATTAAAGATAGTAAGCTTTTTTCTTCATCTGCGACTTTTTTTATGGCTTCTTGAATATTTACTCCAGTTATCCTTTTTTTGACTACACCAGGAGCTTCAGTTTCAGGAGAACTAAATCTTACAGTCTTAGAAAGAGTGCTTAAGGTCTTTTGTAAAGCTTGCAGTTCTAAACGATAAGCTAGATACAACATAGTAGCACTATGTTGACAATATTTATCTATAACTCGTTCAAAAGTCATTCCTGTTGAAATCATATATCCAATGAAAAAACCTAGTGTTAAAGTATAACCAGGTCTGAAAAAGATAAATACCTCTCTTTCTTCTTTTAAAGAGGCCTCGATTGTTGAGATAGCAGCTGGGAGTTGATCTAGCATTCTTACTGCTATGTTATCCATAGTAGAATAGTTCACATCACACATCTGAGCAGGGGCAGATTCACCTGCTAGCCCTAGGTATATTGTTCCTGTGTCAAATGGCAATTCTATTTTTTGTAACATAACATCTTACTTATTAACTACATATCAAATGGATTTTTTATAATAACAGTCTCATCACGATCGGGACCAGTAGATATTATATGCACTGGCACACCAGATAATTCTTCAATTTTTTTAATATAATTCTCAGCATTCTTAGGCAAATCTTCATAGCGTTTAATACGAGCCGTGCTTTCTTGCCAACCAGGCATGATCTCATAGACTGGCTGACACAAGGCTAGCTCATCAGTGTCTAATAAGGGCGAATCAATAATTTTGCCTTGGTATCTATAGCCAACACAGATTTTCACTTCTTCAAGACCATCTAAAATATCTAATTTTGTAATGCATATTCCCGATGTGCTGTTTACTAGACAAGAGCGTTTAAACGAAACCATATCAAACCAACCACAGCGGCGTGGGCGACCTGTATTTGTCCCAAATTCTTTACCTTTAGTAGATAAAATTTTGCTAACGTCATCAAATAATTCTGTAACAAATGGCCCACCACCTACTCTAGTAGTATAGGCTTTTGCAACTGCTAAAACATAATCTAAATATTTTGGTCCAACACCACTGCCATTGGCAATAGCACCAGCAGTTGTATTTGACGAAGTAACAAAAGGAAATGTTCCATGATCATTATCTAATAACGCACCTTGGGCGGCTTCAAATAAGATATTATCATTGTTATCCATATGTTGCTTTAATGCTGCCGTAACGTCTGTTAATAATGGCAAAATAGTTTGAGCTTGTTCAAGTGTTTCACTAGCTAATTTATCTAAATCAAAACCAGGGTGTTTATAATAATTTTTTAAAACAAAATTATTATAATCTAATATATTAGTCAATTTGGCTAAAAATTTGTCAGGATTATTTAAATCTAATAATCTTAGTCCACGTCTAGAGACTTTGTCTTCATAAGCCGGACCAATGCCCCTAGTAGTCGTACCTATTGCGGCAGCTCCTAAAGCCTGTTCACGGGCTTTATCCAATTCCGCATGATAGGGCATGATCAAGGGGCAAGCAGCACTAATTTTTAATTTATTTAAAACATCTATATCCTTGTCTGATAGCATTTCGAGTTCTAGTTTCAATGCTGCTAGATCAACAACAACACCATTGCCAATATAACAAGTTACCTTGGGGTGCAATATACCTGACGGCACAAGTTTTAATACTGTTTTTTCATTATTGACTATCAGTGTGTGTCCAGCATTATGGCCACCTTGGTATCGTACTACTGCTTGAGCTCTATCACTCAAAAGATCTACAAGTTTGCCTTTACCTTCATCGCCCCATTGACTACCAATGACTACTATTCTACGACCACGATCACGACCACGACCAGCCATAATTATTTACCTTGTTTTGTAAAATATTTAAAGAAATCAGAGTCTGGGCTTAAGACCAAAATATTATTATTTTCGCTAAGAATATTATCATATGCTCTTAAGCTGCGATAAAATTGGTAAAACTCGGGATCACGGTTATAAGAATTAGAGTAAATACTTGCAACTTTTGCATCAGCTTCGCCTCGCATGATTTCAGCTTTTTTATTTGCTTCAGCTATGATGCGTTTACTGTTGAAATCAGCTTCTGCACGTAGTTGTTCTGATTTTTTTTGTCCTTCATAACGATGCGCATTAGCTACTTTTTGACGCTTAGTACGCATTCTATTATACACTGATTCACGTACTTCTTCTGGCAAATCAATTTTTTTAATACGCATATCAATAATATCAACACCCAATTGCGCAGCTTTGACAACTAATGAATTCTTAATCTTAGCCATAATATTAGCACGGTCTTCTGAGACTACTTCTTCAAGAGTTTTTTTACCAAATTCCATTTTGAGAGAATCAGAAACTTTTGGTTTTAATAAATCAATAACTCTACTAAATTCATTACCAGTTGTTAAATAAAATTGATAGTAATCTTTGATGCGCCATTTAACAAAATAGTCTACATAAACAAATTTTTGATCTTTTGTTGGGATTCGCTCAGGCTTAGAACCTAAAGTCTGTAATCTTGTATCAAAATAAACTACCGTGGTTAAAAACGGCAATTTCATATGTAGACCAGGCTGTTGCAGTGTTAACTGTTTATTGTCTAACGCAACTCTTCCTAAGAACTTTTCCATACCGACAAATCTTTGATTCACAGTATAAAAACTACTAAATAAAATTATTAAAACAATAAAACCAATAGACATTAATGCTCGAGGACTTAATTTCATATTATCTCCTAATTTCTCCAAGCCCTAGATTCGCTTCGCTCACTACGCGCTGGCGAAAGATTACTACTTACCTGCTTATTTTCATTAATACTAATTTCAGCATTGTCTAATAACGCCTTATTATTTGTACTGCTATTGCCGCTTTGTGTCGCTTTTAAAGTTGCCGCAAGGTTTAACTTATCCAAAGGCAAGACAAGAGCATTGTTAGACTTGCTATCGATAATAATTTTAGGTGTATTCCTCAATCCATTTTCGATAGCACCTATATATAATCTATTACGAGTAACTTGAGGTGCTTTAGCATACTCTGGCAGAATTGCATTAAATTTTGACACATCACCTTCTGCAGCTAAAGTAATCTGGGAAACATAGGTATTAGCATCTTGGATAAGACGAGCAGCGTTTCCTTCTGCTACCGGTACAATTTTACGTTCATAAGCTTCAGCCTCGTTTTGATATCTTATTTCATCTTCTTGTGCTTGAATTGCATCATTAAATGCCTCTTTTACTTGTTGCGGCGGTTGAACTGATAAGATCTCTACGCCGTTTATTTCTAATCCAGCTTGATAGTATTTTAAATTTTGATCAATTAAATTTTTAATCTGATCTCCCATAAAGCTATTTTCAGTGCTTCCGCGCGTAGATAATACTTGTTCTAGCGTAGACTCTGCAACTACTTGGCGAATAGCAGACTTAGTAGCTTCAGAAAGACTTTCTTCAGCACTGCTAACTTTAAATAAAAAATGTTCAATATTATTTATTCTATATTGAACAGCTACTGCTACTGTGACTAAATCGACTTCTTTAGTAATTAAATCTTCCTCAAAATTTTTTTGATGAATAACGCTTGTATTAATGATTTCTTTGGAATAAATTCCCGGTAAAATCCAATGGGGACCAGGACCCGTTGTCCCTATATATTTACCAAAACGGTATTGCACAGCTTGTTCGCCTGGTTCAACTTTATAAAAGCCCATAATAGCTAATAACAAAACAGAAATAAAACCAATTACTACTAAGAAAAATTTCCCCTGTTGATCAAGATTATAATTCAATGAATATTTGTTCCCACCATTAGATCCTGGCTTTTGGGAATTACTTGACTTATTTCCCATAAGATCCACTAACCATTTTTGGACTTTTTTAAATAACTCTTCTAATTCTGGCGGGCCACCACTGTTTTTATTGCCTCTTGTTCGGCGATTGTTGTTTCCGTCATCGTCTTCACTCCAAGATAAATGCTCAGCGTGTCTATCATATTTAGTATATTTAGCCATGTGATCTCTGTTATTAATTTTATTAATTAATGTAATATAAAATCTTGCCAGTCTGTGCCCTCATGGGCAAATATTCTTTGGATTTCTAAAATAGGTGCTCGAACTGACAATATCCAAATTTGTTCATTTTCTAACATTTCTTCGTTTTTTACCGCCCCTAAAGAAAATAATCTTGATCTCAGATCACCCCGCATAAACGGTATTTTAAGTTTTAACTGTACTACACCTTTGCTCAGTCTTTCAACTACTGCGGTTCTTAATAAGTCTAATCCTGATTCAGTCAAAGCTGAAAGCCATACTTTGCTAATATTGCCATTGTCATCACGTTCTATCTTTGGTTCTATCCCTGTAATATTATCTATTTTGTTGTAAACCTCTATTATTGGTAGTTGATCAGCTTCTATTTCCTCTAGAACTAATTTTACTTGTTCTAATTTAGCCTGATACTCGGGATCGCTGAGATCGATAATTAACAGTAACAAATCTGACATCGCAGTCTCTTCAAGAGTAGCTTTAAAAGCTTCAACTAAATCATGAGGTAGATGCCTAATAAATCCTACTGTATCAGCAAAAATAACTTTTCCCACATCTGGTAAGTTCATACCTCGCAAAGTAGGATCAAGAGTTGCAAATAATTTATCAGCAGCGTAAAGATTCTCGTGTAGTAATCGATTAAACAGCGTAGACTTGCCTGCGTTGGTATACCCGACAAAAGACACCGTAGGAATAGCTACTTTTTGGCGAGCACGCCTATTTTGTTCGCGTTGTAGGCGAACTTTTTCTAATCTTTGTAGAATATAATCAATGCGCTTACGTAATAATCTACGATCTGTTTCTAATTGAGTTTCCCCTGGACCTCTTAAACCAATACCACCTTTTTGTCTTTCTAAATGCGTCCAGCCGCGTACAAGTCGCGTTGCCATATAATTTAACTGAGCTAACTCTACTTGTAATTTACCTTCAAACGTTTTAGCTCGTTGCGCAAAGATATCTAAAATTAAACCCGTGCGATCAATAACCCGGCATTCTAACAATTTTTCTAAGTTACGAGTTTGGGCTGGAGTTAAAGTATGATTAAAAATTACTAACGACACTTTATTTGCTTTGACAACACCACGGACTTCTTCGGCTTTACCAGTACCAATGAAATACTTACTGTCTGGCACATCTCGCGATCCGCCTATGATACTAACAGGATGAACTCCTGCAGAAATAACTAAAGTTTTAAATTCAGTGTAATCTTCAACATTATGCTGTTTTGAAAAATCTATGTGAACAAGAACAGCTTCATCGCCGCCATCAGGACGTTCGAACACGAATATAACCCCATATTATAATTATAGTTATAGTTATGTTGAGATTAATTATTAAATAAAAAAATTTTAATAATCGTTGGGATTAAAATCTTGGATATAATCATCTGGCCCAGATAACTGCCCTGATCCCGAAGACATTGAGCCTTGTCCATGCATGCCAGCAACAGGTCCACCAACAACTGTTCCTGTAGTCTGGCCATTAGTTGACGTTAATTTAACATTTCTGGCAGGTACAATAGTTGATATAGCGTGTTTATAAACCATTTGACTGACAGTGTTTTTTAAAAGAACCACGAATTGATCAAAAGATTCAACTTGTCCTTGTAACTTAATTCCATTAACAAGATAAATAGCGACAGGAACTCTTTCTTTGCGTAATGTATTTAAAAAAGGATCTTGCAAAGATTGTCCCTTCGACATTGGATTCTCCTTCAGTGTATTTAGCATAATTTTATCTTATTTTTATTTATTATCTTGTTAGTATTATATTAAATTTCTTATCTTGCTAATAATTATATATTATAAACCTAAAAATCAAAAGTTTAGAATTTTTATTATTTTGGTACTGATTTTAGAAACTAAACAATCATCTATGGCATTAAGCCAAGTAACATTATCCCATTTTTGCAAACAACTTCGCAACCAAGTTAACTGCCTTTTTGCCAATTGTCGCGTAGCTATAATACTCCGTTCAATCATAGTTTCTCTATCAGTCTCTCCCAGTAAATATTGCCACACTTGTTTATAACCACAAGCCTTAATAGCCGGTAGATCATCAGTTATTTTGCTATTTGCTAATAAACTCTCAACTTCTGCAATAAAACCATTATCAAGCATTTGATGAAATCTTGTTGCAATATTATTATGCAACCATGATCTATCATCTGGGGCAACCATTATATTAATGTTATTAAGCCCTGTAAATGTATTAACAGTATTATTTAACAATAATTCACTAAGAGGCTTACCAGTAGTGAGATAAACTTCTAGAGCTCGTACAATTCTTTGTTTGTCATTTGGATTAATTTTTTGGGCTGATTTATTATCTATTTCTTGTAGATTACTATACAAGCTATTTAAGCCATTGTGATTAATTTGCTCTTCCAGGGTTTTTCTTATCAAAGGATCACAACTTGGCAATTTAGCCAGTCCATGCTGTAACGCATTAAAATACATAATAGTACCACCGACTAGTAAAGGCACACGATTATTATCATGAGAGATCTTAATTAACTCTAACGCTTGCTGACAAAAATCTGCCACACTAAAAACATCATATGGCTCCCGTATATCAACTAAGCCATGCGGAATATTTGCTAATATTTCTTGCTCAGGTTTGCCGCTGCCTATATTTAGGCCTCGATAAACCATAGCTGAATCAACAGAAATAATATCTATAACTATATTTTGGGCTTTTAAAGCTTGATACAATCTAATAGCAAGATCAGTTTTACCGATGGCGGTTGGCCCCATAAGACTGATAACAGGTAATTTAAGTACTGCAGTCATGGTCGATGGTCAGAATATAGACAAACATTTAAATAATATATATGCGCCACTATACTACTTATTAACTAACTAATCAACAGGCTCATAAACTTCTAATAAACTTTCTAAATAAGCTGGTTCCAGTAACTTGTACAACTGCTTACTGCCAAAACGCATAGCATCAGAAGCATCTACATCTATTTGATCTAAAATAGCCTTTTGCTCAGATAGAAGCAAACTATCTGTCAGTCGACCCAGGGCTAGATTAGCCCAGTGGTAAAATAAATTATTAATTTGTAATTGAGACTCATCTGGATTTAACTCAAAATATTTTTTTATAACTTCGTTAGGATCTGCAAAGCGAAGAGCATAAGGCAACGTTGAAATTAATAATTTATTTTCAGATTTGTTCTTATGTTCCGTAAATTTGATACCTAATTTATTTAATATTTTTGATTTAGCTAAGATATTGCTATTAACAGACAACTCTTGCTGCAAGGCTACAACACTGGGTGTTAAATAATTCTGTTTAGACCATTCAGATAGTAATTTATTATAACAAAGATAGATATAACTCGTTGCTAGATTAATAATATAATATTTTTTATGAGATAAATTATAAGTCACAACTATATTATTATTTAAATCTGCAATAATATTCCCAAATTGTAGAGCCTGATTGCTCTCGTAATCTATAGGGTAATCAGCACAAACATGAGCATTACTTTGTTTTAACAAACTTTCTTCTTGATAAGATTGTTGGTTACTATTATCTGCAGGCTTTAGAACTCGCATTAGTTGCTGAGTCATAAACTGATGCACCCATCTTGAATCCCTAAATCTTACTTCATGCTTGGCCGGATGAACATTGACGTCTATTTGATCAGGATCTAGATATAAATATAAAATATAACAAGGATGTCTGCCTACAGGAATCATAGCATCGTAAACTTGTTTTATGGCATTTAATATTAACTTGTCTCGAATAACCCTGTTATTAAGAAAAAAATACTGTTGATCAGATTGACTACGATGATAATATTGATTACCTAACCAGCCCTCTAATTTTATATTTTGAGCCTCACCTATAAAAAATATTGAGTTTTTAACAAAATTACGGCCAAATATTTTTTGAACACGATGAATTTTATTATTTTTTAATAATCTATAAATTAATTTATCGTCGTTAAAAAAACTAAAACTACAATGTAAATTACTTAAGGCTAATTTTTGAAAAATCTCTAACACATGCTGGAATTCTGTTTTTTCAGATTTCTGAAAACGCTTACGAACAGGCGTATTATAAAATAAATCACTGATCTCAATTGTCGTGCCTACTGGGTGAGCAGCGGGAATTACAGAATAATTATCAGCATCTTGAGATGCTTGATCGAGTATTAAACAGTAAGCCCGATCGTGATCTTCTGAATATTTATATTTCGATGTAATCTTTACTTTTGCAACTGCACATATGCTAGCTAATGCTTCTCCACGAAAGCCTAGGCTTTTTAATTCGTCTAGATCAGAAAAAGCGTGTATTTTACTAGTAGCATGTCGGCAAATGGCCAAAGGTAGATCATTTTTACTAATACCGACACCATTATCACGAACAATGATTAAATCATAACCAGCTTGTTTAATATTAACAATTATCTCGTCACTGCCGGCGTCAATACTATTTTCTACCAGCTCTTTAATAATAGACGCAGGCCGCTCGATCACTTCTCCAGCAGAAATTTGATTGGTAATCAATGGCGGTAAAATTTTGATTACATCTGGCATATTATTAGCTTATCATCTTTTATCTTCGAGCTTGAATAAGCTCATCCGACCAGGAGGCTTTTGGCGTCATTTTGAAATAAGCTTTTATGCCCTTATATATAGCATAGGCTAATTTTTTTTGATGTGAAACTGTCGAGAGATTACGTTCCCCTTGTGGGTTAGAAATAAATCCAGTTTCAACCAAAATAGACGGTATGTCTGGTGATCTTAACACCATGAATCCTGCTTTTTCAACTCGCGCTTTATGTAAATCCGTAACAACAGACATTTGTTGTAACACTTTATTGGCCACTTGATAGCTTGATCGATTAGAAGCTGTCTGGGATAAATCAAGTAATACTGTCGTTAACATAGCGTCTTTATTTTCTAAGTGTACCCCACCAACAAGATCAGAAGAATTTTCACTATCTGCTAGCCATTTTGCAAGTTCACTACTTGCTCCTCGCTCTGATAAAACAAACACTGAAGAGCCTGATGCGCGAGCATTATGAAATCCGTCCGCATGAATAGAAACAAATAAATCTGCCTGATGTTGTCTGGCTTTTGCTGTTCTGTCCCTGAGCCCTAAGTAATAGTCTCCGGATCGAGTCAAAACAGCCTTCAAATCAGGATCTTGATCCAAATATTCTTTCAAATGATTAGCAACTGCTAAAACCACTTCTTTTTCTTGGGTACCATTTTGACCAATAGCACCAGGATCGTCACCACCATGACCAGGGTCAATAACTACTGTAAATTTTTTTTGTTTATAGCTTTTTATAGAAGTTAATCTCGGCATTGGATCTTCTAATTTAAGCTCTGGTTTAAATTCTGGTTTAAATTCTGGCTTATATAAAGATTTAATTTCAGTTTTAAGATCAGGAAATTCTAATTTTGTATTTATAATTTTATTCGTTGCAACAATTGATTTAGGCTCTGTCGATTTTTTTAAATCAATTACTAAACGATAATTTTCTTTTTTGTTGACTGGCGGAATAAGAAATAATTTGTATTCTATTCCCGACTTTAAATCAAACACCAATCTTAACAAATTATTTTTATTAGAATAACGTAATCTATCAATTTGGTTACCCCAAGTAATATTTTCAAAAATTTTTTTATTATTTAAAGTAACCTCTTTCAAGTCTACGACAAAACGATTAGGATTATCCAACACAAAACCGGAATAATCTATTTTAGAATCTTGCGCAGCTTTTTGCTCAGGTTTTTTTTCAGATTTATTAAGATCGAGCACAATTCTCGTTGCTTTTGCTGTCGGCCAGGTTCTTACACTAATAAGCCCAGTATCTGCAAAGATATTATGACTTATTAAAGTAAAGCATAATATAACAAATAAAAAATTCATTCTTGCCATTTAAAATTATTTTTAATATTTTCTGTAGGGTTTATCACAACCTCAAGATTGCGCACGTTTTCACTTTTTTCATTATCAAATTGGTTACTGAATTTTAAAATAATATCTGCTGGTGGCAAATTGTCTACACCCTTTTGCGGCCATTCAATAAGAATAATAATATTATTCTTATTAGTATATATTTCATCCCACCCGAGAAAATTTAGCTCTTCTGGGTTATTAAATCTATAGAGATCTAAATGATAAACATTCAGATTATTTATTTCACTGTTTATTATCTCACTGTTTATTATCTCATAGTGCTCCATTAAAGTATAAGTAGGACTTTTTACTTTATCAGTCCAGCCTAGAGCACGGATAAAATACCTACTAAAAGTCGTTTTGCCTGCACCTAGATCACCATACAGATAAATAATGATTTTTTTATGATTAAATACACAACTCTTGGCTAATTTCTTAGCAAAATTTTCTGTGTCATTTTCACTAGATAAAATTATTTGTGTCATTATCAATCTATAAGTTTAATAATTTTCTAAATTCTTGGAACAAATCAGTTGCCAATAACCCACGTTCACCATATTTTTTTGCTTGAAGATCAGCAGCTTTGGCATGTAAATAGACAGCTAGGCAACAAATGTTAAAATTATTTATGTTATCTGATTTATCTGTACTATCTGTACTTTGACTAATTAAAGCAGCAACTAAACCAGACAAAACATCTCCCATACCTGCTGATGCCATACCTGGATTACCCAATGGGCATACTGCAGCTTTTTGTTGAGGTTTAAAAACCAAGCTGCCTATACCTTTTAGAATTACTGTTGCTTTATATTTCTCCGCTATCTGCTCTATAGCAGCAAATCTATCTGAATTAATATTAATATTATTATCTAATAAAGCTCTAGCTTCACCCGGATGAGGAGTTAAAACTAGTTTATCTAAACTTATTAATTTTTTAAAACTCGCTGAAGCATAATCATTATAATCTGCTAAAAAACGTAACCCATCGGCATCAATAACAACAGCTTTAAGATTAACAATTTTATCTAAATTATTTACTATCAAATCAAGATGTCTATTAAATATACTTTGGCTATCTTTGCTGTTACCCAATCCTGGGCCGATTATAAATACTGTCGCTTGTTTATATAAATTTAATAAATTTTCAGCTTTATCATGATAACTATAAACCATGAGCTCTGGCTGATTTTGATTTATATTAAAACTTGTAACTAGGCTTACTAAGCCTGATCCTGCTCTTAAAGCTGCAGTTCCAGCCATAAGAACAGCGCCTATCATATTATTATTACCGCCAATAATAACCACATGGCCATACTGGTGTTTATGGCTATTTTTCGCTCTTTTAGGTAAGTTCTTAGCTTTTACTTTATTCACCCAGTCTTCTGTCATTAACCATGCTTTATGATCAACTTGTTGATAAATTGCTGGCGTAACATCAAGATCAGAAAAAAATAGTTGGCCTGTATAATCTGGACCATCGTTAGTATATAAGCCAGGTTTTAGGCCTATATATGTCATGGTTGCTGTAGCATGCACAGCTGATTTATACACAGCGCCCGTATCAGCGAGTAATCCAGATGGAATATCCACAGCAAATATTTTTGTATTTTTATTATTTTTATTAATCCAATCTATTGCTAATAAAAAGCTACTATCACTATCTTGTGTTGTCGGTTTTGAAGATAAACCAATACCAAAAATAGCATCTACAATAATAGTTGGGCTCTGAACGTCAAGTAAATTCAAATAATCAGGGCTATTTGTTTCTGTAATTAATTTTAAATTTTTAAAATCTTTTAAACATTTTACATCTTTTAGCGCCTGTTCATGCGCTTCTGCGAAAAGAACTGCAGTAACTTGATTATTTTTTTCTAAAGCTAGCCTGGCTATAACTAAACCATCACCGCCATTATTCCCAGGCCCACAGAATATAATAAAATTTTTATGATTAGGCCAAAGCTCGGCAATTTTCTCCCATGCTATTTGAGCAGCTTTTTGCATTAGCATAAAACCATTACCTGCATATTGTCGCTCAATAGCTAGTTTATCTAATATTTTTATTTGAGCAACAGAATATAACTTATTTTGCAGAGCTGACATTTGCTTAACTAGATTTATCTTTACTTATAAAACTTCCTATGTAATATTTTAATTCTTCTATGCTATCTTCAACATCTTCCGTAGCTAAATGATAATTACGTTTTTCATATTGTTTTAAATCAGTCCGCCATCTTAAAGCAAGTTCTTTTATAGTAGAAACGTCTACTACGCGATAGTGAAAATAATTGTCTAACTTTGGCATGTATTTGAACATAAAACGACGGTCCGTACCAATACTGTTACCGCAAAGAGGTGATTGCTTTTCAGGTATCCATTGTCTAATAAACTCTAGAGTTTCCTCTTCCGCTTGCGCAACAGTAACCTTACTTTCTCTGACCCTGTTTACTAAACCACTATTAGTGTGAGTTTTAATACACCAGGCGTCCATCAAAGATAATTTACTTTCTGGTTGATGTATAGCAATAGTAGGACCACGAGCAATAATTTCTAAATCTTTATTAGTAGCTATAGTAGCTATTTCAAGAATAACATCAGTATTATGATCTAGGCCAGTCATTTCTAAATCTAACCAAATCAAATTATTTGGAGACTTTTTATTGTCCATTATTATGTCTTTTATAATTTATTATGTTTTAATTATTTAATTTAATATAATAAATTCTAAGCTAGATTCAAGCTAGAAGCTAGATAATATACAGTACCATGCGTAAATTAAAATCTCATAATAAACTAACTAATCTTCAGCAACGTCGCGTACAAAGAAATCAAGATGATCTCGAATCAACTGTAGATGCCTTATCAGGGCTAGTTATAGCCCATTATGGCGATCAGGTAGATGTTGAAAATAGTTTAGATAATATTATCCGTTGTAATATACGTCAAAATTTACCAGCGCTAGCAGTTGGTGATCAAGTATTATATTTACCTAATTTACCTAATTTACCTACTTTACCTACAGGGGTTGTTATTAATCTATTAGAGCGCAAATCACTTTTAGTCCGTAATAACTCAGCAAAAGCTGTTACAAAGCCTATAGCTGCTAATTTAGATCAAATTTTTATTGTCTTTGCCGTTGAACCAACGCCCGAAAGTTTTTTAATAGATCAATTTTTAATTACCGCAGAGTTTTGCAATATTCAACCTGTTCTTATATTAAATAAATATGACTTAATTACTTCTCATTTTTATAATAAATCTAATAACTCTCACGAACTTATAGAAATTTATAAAAAAATTGGTTATTCAGTATTAAATACGAGCACTCACGACCCAAGTAGCATTCAAAAATTAGAGCAGCTATTAGCTAATAAAAATTCTATTTTTATTGGCCCTTCTGGTGTAGGCAAATCTACCCTAACTCAACAGTTTTTTCCTAACTTGACTATTAAAACTGGCAGGCTTTCTGATAAAATTTTGCAGGGCAAACATACAACTACTGTGGCTAAATTATATCATTTAGCTAATTCGGGTAATCTGATTGATGCTCCCGGCGTTAGAGAAATAGGTGTAAGCCATCTATCCCAATCTGAATTAGAAAATACTTACCCTGAGTTTCGGCCCTACTTAAGACAGTGCAAATTCAGAGATTGTAAACATATTATAGAACCTAATTGTGCTTTTAAATCTGCCTTAACCAACGGACATATAGCCCCTAGCAGATGGGAAAATTATCTTCGCTTTCGTGATGGCTAGTACTAACTAACTTTTAATTATTTCTATTAGATGTTAGTATAGCAGGCATTAATTTTTATTTTATTATTTAATAGTTATGAATAATTTAAGCCGTTACCACTTAAAACTAAAGAACCAATCTTGCATAAACAATAAAGATAACTCAATAAATTATCAAAATCTGCAAGATCTACAGTATCAAATAATCACTTTTTACAAATTTGTCACCCAAGCTATCCCTGAAGATCAATTACAAATTCTTCGTGATGATATCTATAACATCCTAAAAAATTTTAATATAAAGGGCACTGTGCTTATTGCGTCTGAAGGCATCAATGGCACAATCAGCGCGGCTAATCTAGAGGAATTAAACAAAGCTTTTAACTTTCTTCAAGCACAGGCTTACATAGGCAAAATCCTGGGTGAAAAATATTCAGAAGCTGGTTTTAACCCATTTCGAAAACTCAAAATAAAAGTCCGACCTGAAATAGTAACGATGGGATTAGGTAAAATTGATGTAATAAATCAAACCGGTACTCATGTTAATGCCAAAGAATGGAATCAATTATTAGAAGATCCTGACGCTATTATTATAGACACCCGCAATGACTTTGAATATAAAATGGGAACGTTTAAAAATTCTGTTAATCCCGATACCAAATATTTTCGGCATCTTCCAGAATATATAAAAAATAATTTAAACAAACCAGAAGATAAAAATAAAAAGATTGCCATGTTCTGTACAGGGGGCGTACGCTGTGAAAAATCTACTGCTTATTTAAAACAATTAGGTTTCACTAAAGTTTATCAATTAGATGGCGGTATATTAAATTATCTCAAACAAGTCGACCCACAAGAAAATGCATGGGAAGGCCGTTGTTTTATATTTGATGATCGCATTGCAGTTAATAATAATATAGAGCCTGTCGGAATCCCGGAAGACTATATAAATTATGGACGACGGGATCTTATGGCAAAAGATGATGAGTATTAATTTAATAATTTTTTTGATCTTTTTCACATTTTTCAAAGAAAAAGTTATCTCACATAACACCCTGTTTTGTAGGATATTTCTTAGATTTTTTTTCTAAAACCAGTGCATTAGCCCTGAAATCTCCACAAATCTCCACAAGGGATTAAGCTACACTTAAGCTAAACCAGATACAATCGTCATATGTAAAAATAAATTATAACTTATTAATAAATTATGCCATTACCTCCTATACAAATTACAACAGGCCGTGACGATATTCATACAAAAAGAATAGGAGTTATAATTGATACTTTACATCAATTTGCGACACGTCCTGAAAAAATCAAGAGCGATGCAGCAGCTAACCTTGCACGTTGGAAAGCAGCAGCAACAGCAACGGGCGTAAGAGGGCCTGGAAAAGTCGAAGTCATCCAAGACGATTGGGGAGTAGCAACTCAAAAGCTTACTGCACAATATGGGGAAACATTTGCTGTTTTAAATATGGCTAATGCTTATACGCCTGGTGGTGGTTGTGACCAAGGCATGATTGCCCAAGAAGAAAATATGTATCGACGTAGTGATTGTAGACTGCGAGTTTCTGATCATGAGATTGGCGAAGATGGACGGAGTTATACAGCTGCAACCACAGCCTTAGTAAATGGCACGACAGGTCGAGTAGCTTTTGATAAAGATCCTAGATATTGTATCAAAGGCCCTGAACGTCCAGGTGGACAAGGCGATGGCTATGAACAACTCGTTACGACTCAGATTTTTCCTTTTTATGAGCTTCGATCGGCAGCTCAAGATTTAAGAGATAAAGACGGTGTAATACAGATAAGACTATTTGATTCAAAACTAGCTAGAAGAAAAATTGCAGCACAGCTTGAGACCCTAATCGCCCATGGTCAACGACATGTAGTTTTAAGTGCGTTTGGTTGTGGAGCATTTGGTAACCCACCAGAGCAGATGGCAGAAATCTACAGAGAAGAATTAGCAAAGCGGGCAGAGAAGTTCGATGTGGTTGTTTTTGCTATTTATTATCCAGGATATGGTCCTAACAATTTTACTCATTTTTCCAAAGAGTTCACACAAAAACCGGTAACTATTGGCCGCGTGACTGCCGCTGTTGCTGGCCCTGCCGCTGTTGCTGTTCGCCCTGCTGCTGATGGCACCCGCCGTGCTGCTGCTGGTACTGCTCGCCCTGTTGCTAGTGTCGCTGTTCCTGCTGGCCGCTCTGAGACTGCTGCTTCTGCTGCATCTAAACCCGCTAACTGGAAAAGATACATCACTACAGGTATTATTGTGGCGTTAGTGCTTATTTTAGTAGGTGCATTAGTTACGGCTGCATTAATACCCACACCTCTAAGCATAGCTTTATTAGCAACTCTTGCCGGAGCATGCTTCGTAGGCTTAGTATCTTATGGGGTTGTATCTGCGTCAAAAAAACAACCATCAGTTGATGCAACAACTGCACGTCGTGAAGAACCGATAGAGATAAAATCAGCTTGTGGACCTAATGTACCAGCTGCACCTAGACCTCGAACGGCCGCACTTAGATATACGGATTCAGATATACCTCAATCTGATGGCATAAGGAGTGTTGCTCATGTACAAAAAGAGCCTACAGTTACTTGGATCCCAGACCAAGATTCCACAAAAACAACTAAGGTAGCCATGATTAGTTTTGATAAATCAATGTATTCGGAGACTCAAGCCGCCGAATATGCTGCGCAATTTAATGTACTAAATGCCGAGACAGTTACAGTTAGAGACGCTTCTGCAGGCGGTCAAGCAACTTGGAATATTTACTTGGGAGAGGCTAGGTTAAGATGTTTAGCAAGTGAACAGCACTCTAATCCCCATGCATCGAGTTTAGCTAAGCAATGGCTCGGTATATTAAAGGAAGAGAGAGACGCCATAGAGCGTACACGAGCTGCTAGAGGAATTAGTAGCTGTGCACCCTAAAACAATATTTAGATCACTATAGCAAATGTGAACATATGCGTATTATATTATATAAATAATTATCTTTACGAGATCAGGTGCCATGAAAATAATCTCCTAAGCAAGCCCTGCTACTAATAAGGGCATATTATCAGCCTTAATATTAGGAGATTGAATTATAGTATCCAGCGCATCCATAATACACAAACCTATCCAGGTTAACAGCATCCGTTTAAGCTTTCCGCATAAAACCTGCTTTAAGGTTATTTAAATACTATACGAGTATAAGAAGCGTGTAGGCTCATCCGCCTCTCTTTCCTCATTATGCCCAGTATATCTAGAATCTACCCACTTACAATGCATGCCAGTTAATATTCTGCGGTGAGTCATGCTATCACAAAACGCAGAGTCATGAGTGGGGCTACCAGGGGACAGCGAGTGAGCGTCATCATGCAAAGCGTGTTCTGCACTAGCAACGACAGGAGGATGAGCGCTAGAAGCTATGGAAGCAGGAGCTAATGGCTGTTTGTCAACGCATCGTCTTTTCGCTGATCGAGTAGGTGTCTTTAATGATGCATCAACATCTCGTTGAGCGGCTGTACGCATTATACGTAATGCAGCAACAGTAAAAACTTGTCTACGCTCTCCAGATTGCATATTATGGAAACACAGAGTACCATCAAGCGTTATCGAGTCACCCTCTCCCAATCTAACAAATTCACCATCTCGATATTTTAATAGCTGCGTGATGTAATTTATTGCGACTAACCGTGCGGATGGAATCTCAACACTTTCTTCACCTATCATTACAGTCCAATTAGCACGGAGATTTGGTTGAGTCATTGCTACGGCGACAATCGGCGGACTTGCTTCATCAAGCAACTTATTTATCACGGGGTTATCCAGCTTGCTTAATACATATGTCGGAATTACCCTATGCCTCAGCAAAGCACTAGCACTAGCACCGCTCATGGCAACAGTATTTGGAGGCATTGTTAATGATGGAGCAGGACATTCGGGAGCAGTTTTGACCGCCCTTCTATACAATGGAGTAGCAGTAAAAATTTGTTTACGCTTTCCAGATGGCATAGTAAGATACCACCTGGTACCTTCATATTTTATCGAGTTGCCATCTCCTAATCTAACAAATTCAGTTATACCACCATCTTGATATTTTAATAAATATTGGGTGTAACCTATCATGACTAACTCTGCGTCTGGAACCTCAACACTTTTCTCGTCTATTATTAAAGTCCAATTAGCGCCATATCCTGGCTGAGTCATTGCTATAGCATCAATTGGCGAAGATGCTGTATCAACTAACTGATTTATATCAGGATTGTTTAGCATACGTAATACATGCGCCGGAATCACCCTATGAATAGGATAACTAGGCAAGGAGAAATCGGGTGGAGTAGACATAATCCTCAGTTGTGAGTTGTAAAGCTGCTTAATAGTTACCAAGTTACCTTAATTCTATTAAGAATGCAAGAACTTCTGCAACTCCTGTGTAGCGCCAATTTAGTAAGATCCTAATTAGCCAAAATATCCCGACTTCCGCACTTTTGACTCTAGTCGAGCGCTAAACCCTAGCTAGAATGCTGGGTCCGGATTTTTAGGCACTACATTTTTTTATTTTTTAAATTAAAGGACAAGCATCAAGATTACGCTCTAAGCCTAAATGGATTCTGATTTTAAGCGGCCTACCGCGCCAATATTGCTCTTTTTGTGTATTTTGTAAATCAGGTAAAATAATTGCCAACATGTCTTCCCATGGAAGTTTATTGGCTAGTTTTATTAAAG
>JAGOUU010000113.1 GCA_018061105.1 Gammaproteobacteria bacterium | reverse complement strand
GTTGATGATAAAAATGCCCCACCAAATACCATTTAATCCCCAGTTAAATACTTGAGTCAGTAGCCAAAATATTATAGTTGGTGCCAGCAGTTGTCGATACAGGCCAATCCAAATAGCATAAATAGGTTTTTTTAAACCTTGGAGAGCAGATATGGAAATAGATATTATCATGTAAGTAAAATAAGTAAGGGCAGAAATTTTTAAATAAGTTACGCCAGTATTTATAACAGTTAAATCTTGAGAAAAAAATTGCATCAGATATCTAGGAAATGATAATACCAAAATCATGCCTACTAATACTGTCCAAAAACCATATTTCAAGTTGGTTTTGTAAGCCAGTTGAACACGGTCATATTTTTTAGCGCCATTATTTTGACCAATCAAAGTTAAGCTAGCAATATTTAAGCCAATGGTTGGCAGTAAAAATATTTGGTCAATACGAGTGGCAATTCCATAAGCGGCCACAGCTTCTTTACCAAAAGAGGAAATAAAGTAGGTAATGATAAAAATACCAATGGCTATGGTCATCATGTTAAGGGAAGCAGGGAAAGCTTGTTTGCTGATTTCAATAAAATATTTTCGTTCTGGTTTAAACATGTGCCAACAATTTTTACATAAAATTCCGCTTTTAATAGCCTTGTGTCCCATGTAAATCACACTTAGTAGCTGTACTACTAGAGTGGCCCAAGCCAGGCCCGCTAGTCCTAAGGCCGGCATGCCTAGCCAGCCAAACATAAACCAAGGATCCAAGAGTAAGTTTAGGAAAAATCCAAAAATTAAAAAATTACGGAAAGTTTTGGTATCACCTTGGGAAGTTAAACTAGAGTTAAGTACAAAGGACAGGGCAAAAAGTATAACTCCACCGAAAATAACATTGGTATAATTTAAAGCCATGCTTAGGTATTCGTCTGTAGCTCCCAAAATACTAAAAAGAAAAGAACCGCTCAGCCAACCTAAGATAGTTAAAATAATAGATAGAATAACTGTGAAGGCAATCGCCTGGCTTAGGTATTTTCTAGCTTCTTCTTTTTTACCTTCGCCTAAGGCATGCGAGATTAAGGCACTGGCGCCAGTAGAAATGCCAGAGCCGATGGCAATAATAACGAAAAACACGGGGAAAGATAAAGACATGGCAGCTACTGCCTGAGTAGATATCAAGGCTCCGTAGTAAGTATCCACCACGTTGTACATGGTATTAAAAAAGAAACCGATGCTGGCTGGTATAGCAATTTGCCTTATTAGTGCCGGGATGGGTTTAGTAATTAGGGTATTTTCTTCCATATATATAAGAGATAATTAATAATTTTTATTGAATAAAATATTATTCAATTTTAGTATTGTATATTCTACACTATTATTGTCTATCTGGGTAGCCTTTAGGAAGGTGAACTTAGTTTAACAAGATTTAGTTATATCTTTAATTTATACTTTATTTATAGTGTTATTAATTAATTTAGGCATCTTAAAATTTCCAACAGAATATTTTTATAAATAGCATATTTTACTAAGCTGTGAATGTTTAGATTCTCTGGGGCTAGATTATAAATAGACTAATTAATATAATATTCAATAAAAAACAAGCTCGGACTACCGAGCTTGTTTTTTGGGGATAAATTTGGGCGATATTAAGTTTTATTTTTTGTTTGATTTTTTATCTTTCTTTTCATCAACTTTCATATTTGATAGTTGAGTATTAATTTTATTTTTTAATTCATTTATTTTTGATACTTTCTCATGACGATCATCATCATCGTCATCATCATTGCACTCTTGCTTTATTTCTTTGACTTTCTTAATTTTGGTAGTGACAGTAATACTATTAGAATCAGATGACATATTGCCAGCTGCATCGTAAGCTTTGACTGTAAAGGTATAGTTAGTATTTGGTGTTAAATTAGAAGCTTTGTAATGGTCTTTTTTGACAGTAGCAACCTGCACTCCGTTCATAAAGATAGCATAGCCTTTGACTTTCACATTATCTTTGGATTTTTTCCATTTTAGATTGACGTGTTGGTAAGAAGAAACATTGGCTTTAAGTTTTGTTGGTGCACTAGGAGCAATAGTGTCTCCGTTGCTAGGGCCGGCTAATGTTGTTGCAGAGGTAGTATTAGAGTTAGCAGATCGATTTCCAGCCGCATCATAAGCCTTGACGCTGTAGTTATAAGTTGTTGATGCGCTTAGGCCGACATTGTTAAAATTATTTGTTGTTACACTGGCAATTTCAATGCCATTACGGAAAATAGTATAGCCAGTTACCGCGACATTATCCGTTGAGGTAGACCAGCTAAGATTTATTTGAGTTGCAGAAATAACACTGGCACTTAGGCTAGTTGGAGTTGCTGGTACAGTTGTGTCGTTGGAAGTAGCAAAGGTAGTAGCGCTTACAGCGGTAGAACTAGCCGATCGATTACCAGCAGCGTCATAGGCTTTGACTAAGTAGTTATAAGTAGTAGAAGAGTTTAAACCAGTATTGTTAAAAGTAGTGTTGCCAGTAGTAGCTATTTGATTACCATCTCTAAAGATAGCATAGCCAGTAACAGCAATATTGTCACTACTATTTGACCAGCTTAAATTTATTTGAGAAGCTGATACAGGAGTGACGCTGAGATTAGTGGGTATTGTTGGGGCGCTACTATCAGCTAAATCACCGATATAATAATTAGCTAGAGTATTATTAGCACTATTATTGCCTGAGTGTTGGTTAGAGAAAGCACTGCTACCATTGGCGCCACATAAAGGTATGATAGCGCTAGATCCACCTGGGTGAAGGGCAATAAAGTTGGTGAGATTGTAAACTTTATGAGGAGTTCTTGATTTTATCGAGAAAGTGATGTATAATTGCACAATTATGATGCAGATAACAACGAGTGCTCGCGCTCC
>JAGOUU010000057.1 GCA_018061105.1 Gammaproteobacteria bacterium | reverse complement strand
TCGTTAGTATTTGTGGATCGGCTAGAGTCATTGATGTCGAGTCTAGATATATTAGATATAAAAGCTCTAGGAGCTTTCGTTAATTATTTTTTTGCTATTATATTGGGTATATTAGGCTTATTATTTAGTCCGTTAGATTTTAATAACGGAGTCAGTTTTAATTGTGCATAAGCATTTTCAAGAATGTCTAAAGCCTTTTTTTCTGCAGGAGTATTTGGCAAATGCTCTAAAACATATCTAGCTCGGTTAGCTGCTGCTACATAAGCTTTACGTTCTATATAATAGTTGGCGATTGCTACTTCATGTTCAGCAATAATATTACGTGCAAAGATCATATGTCGTTTGGCATCGTGTGCATATTTACTTTTAGGATATTGTCTCACAACAGTTTGGAAATGTTGAAAGGCCGTTTGATAATGAGTAACGTCCCTTAGAGCTGGGTTAGTATTAACAATATTGGTCAACATATTAATGCCTTGCTCAAAGTAACTTAAGCCTTTCATATAGTAAACATAGTCGGCATTAGGGCTGAGGGGATGTAATCTTAAATATCTTTCAGCCGCCGTAATGGCTTGAACATAATCTTGGTTTTTATAATAAGCATAGATTAATTCTAATTGACCATTGGTTGTTGTTTCGCCAAAGGGGAAATGGGTTTCTAGAGCTTCATAAGATTTAATCGCTGGCTCAAATCTGCCTTTATTTAGGTGAGTAACAGCTTCTTTATAGATTTCATCCGCGCTACTATTAGCGTATTCGTCTCGATCAGCGCTTGAACAATTAGTTAAAAATAGGGCACTAGAAGCTAACACTAGAAGACATATTTTGTTGATTTTATTATAGATTTTCATAAGATTTTTGTGCTAATTTTAGGTAAAACGGATTAAATTTTGGTTGCTTGCCTTGCTCTTATTTGCTCTAATATGTTATAGTAACAAAAGTTATATTCGAGTATACCATCAGCTTACTCATTTCTCAATTTACAGTAGATTAAAATGCAATATGTTGTAACTGAAAGCCAGGCTAATAAGCGATTAGATCGAGTATTAGCTGAGGCTTATAGCCAGTATTCGCGCAGTAAACTCCAGGACTGGCTGGCTAATGGACTAATTAGCTTAGACGGAAAAATGAATTGCAAAGGTAATCTTAAAGTCAAGCCTGGCAATATTATATCTATTGATGATCATGTAATTACTAATTTAAAAAATACATCCGAAGATTACGTCGCTGAGCCTATAGAGTTAGATATTATTTATCAAGATGACGATATAATTATTATTAATAAGCCTGCTAATCTAGTCGTACACCCTGCTGCTGGCAATTGGACAGGCACTCTTGTCAATGGATTGTTACATCATTTTCCTGAGCTTGCAAAACTTCCACGAGCTGGTGTCGTTCACCGATTAGATAAAGACACAACTGGTCTAATGGTGGTAGCACGCAATTTAATAGCTCATCATTCTTTAGTTAAGCAATTACAAGATCGTTTAGTTAATCGAAAATATTGTGGTTTAGTCAATGGGCATTTTATTACTGGTGGCATAGTCAATGCTCCGATAGGACGTAGTTTAAATAATCGTTTAAAAATGGCAGTGAATACAAATACTGAATTTAATAATATTAATAATAATAGTAAAGAAGCTATTACGCATTATAAAATTTTAAAAAAATTTCCAAAACATACTTTACTAGAGTTAAAACTCGAAACTGGTCGTACTCATCAAATTCGTGTTCATATGTCTTATTTAGGTTATCCTTTGGTTGGAGATAGCTTATATGGACGCGCGTATGCGCCGCCGCCAGGCTGCACTGAAGACGAATTTACAACTTGGAAAAATTTTAAACGTCAGGCATTGTCAGCAATGGAACTAGGTTTTATCCATCCTACAACTAATGAATATGTTATGTGGAGGATAGATGTACCACAAGATATGCAAGAATTATTAAACATATTAAATAAAATATGAAAATTATCGTAGTTTTATTTTTATTTATTTATTTATTTTGGCGCAAATTAGATAGATATAATCCTGTCGATTATGGTCATAAATGGCTTAATCGTCTTTTGGGATTAAATCAATTAGTATGTCGTCGTTACCACCGTTTAGGGGATTATTGGTTAGATATCCCGGAATCTGAAGGAGCTATCATAGCTGCGAATCATCAATCTGGCATGGATCCTGTTGTTTTATTAGCAGCAAGTAAGCGTAGGGTAAGATTTTTAACTGCTAGTGATTATTATGATTTACCCGGTGTTGGCTACATATTAAGAGCAGCAGGGTGTATTCCTGTTTATAAATACAAAGATAATACTTTATCACTTGCCAAAGCAGTTGAAGCTTTACAAAATGGTGAGCTAATTGGTATTTTCCCATTTGGTGGAATCCATCTTTCGGATAAGCCAGAGCCTAGAATTCGCTCTGGAGTAGCTGTATTATCAAAGTTAGCACAAGTTAAAATTTATCCGGTATATATATCTGGGGTAGCAAAATTTAGTTTCAATAAAGTATTTACTAGCTTATTTTTTGTTCGTAGTCATTTAAAAATATGGCAATATAAACCAGTCTTAAATACAAGTAATGATAATAATGAAGTTTTACAATATTTATATCCTCTGTTAAGCAATCATGTTAATTTCCACAAGCAACCTCTGATTGATTCAGGTAGTCAAAGTTCCCAAGATTCTCCAGATTCGACAGAGTCAATTGGTTAGCTGCAATCAGAGTTAATATTTGTTGATTAATGTCAGTTATATTTTTAATATTTGTTACTGTTAAATTTAAATCAAAATCAGTGACAGTGTGAATAAAAGATTTTTTTATTGATAGCTTATTATTAATAAAGTCTAATCTAATTTCTAAGTTGTTATTAGTCATATTTTTATTTAATGTCTTAGTTTTGTATTTCTTGTTTACTTTTGTTCCCTTGTCTCCATTAGAAAACAGTAATATAATACCTAAATTGTATTTTAATACAATATATATGTTATGAATAGCTATATGAATTATAATGATAAACAAGACAAATTATCTCTTATTGATAATTTACAAAAAAATTTAAAATATTTAATTAAAAAATATAATCTTGATAATGAATCTTTGGCTAAATGCACCGGTCTAGCAAGCTCGACTATTGCTAGCTTAAGGACAAGAGCAACTAATCCGACAATATTAACTTTACAGCCGTTAGCAGATTTTTTTAATATAACTATTGATCAATTAATCTCGCAGGATTACACGAGTCAAGAGCAGCAAAATAGTAATATTAATAATCAAGCTGTTATTAATATTCCTTTGATAAACATAAATATGGTGCCAGAATGGCCAACTGGGAATGTTAATATTTTGGATTATATTACAACATCTGGCAAGATTAATTCTAGATGTTTTGCTTTGCGTTTAGATAGTGAAGTTTTAATGCCTAATTATCAAAAAAATACAGTATTAATTATAGATCCGTATAAAACAGCCGAAGATAGTAATATCGTGATACTGAGTATTGAAAATAAACAGCTTACATATAGACAGGTTTTTATCGATGGCATGGTATTGTATTTTAAGCCTGTTAATACAGAATTTGGATCATTGGAAGTGATATCTAATTATAAAATCTACGGGGTTGTTGTTCGTGCTATTTTTGATGTTTGTACAGAAAGTTTATGAACTTAAAAAGTAATGTATTTGTTGGTTATTATAGCAGTATCATCGCTTTATTTTCAGCGGCTGCAGTTACGTCTGATAAAATCATTGTGTATCAAGATTATTTCTGTGATCATGTCAGTATTATAATGTTAATTATGGCTTTATTAATTAAAGTTAGCAAATTAATATTTGGACTAGAGGCTACAAAAAAAGCAGCAAAAATAAGCTGTTTTTGTGTCATAATAAACTTTACAATTTTATTTTTTTTATTAAATACTGCTACGCCTGATAATAAAGACGCACAATTGTACTATCATAGTTACCAAGAGATTTATAATTTTAATAAAATTACCACGGTTTTATTTATAGGATTTTTAATAATTTTTCTTAATGTCAAAACTGCAAGTATTAACTCTTATTTATTTTTAACCACGTTGTATATATTAACATTAATAATTAGTTTTGTTATAAATAACTTTAATGAAATAAATCTAAGAGATTTTTATAATTATTTTATAATAAATATACTATGTTTTATGTTTTTTTTGGTAATTTTATACGGTGTGAATTATATAGTTAAGAATTACGATTTAAATTTGTCTGCTCTTAAAACAAGCGTAGCTAATATTTCACAGGCTTATCTTCTCATGACTTTATTGGCAGTTATGTTGTTAATAAACTCACATTCTATATGTTATAAAATAATTTCTTTTCATTCTTTTGGTTTGGGTGCGATAGCAGGATCTGGTGTTGTCTTTCCGGTGACTTTTTTATTATCTGATGCCGTCGCGGAGCATTATGGTTATACAGCAAGCAGGACATTGATCTGGTCTACTTTGCTGGCACAATTAATTTTTGTTTTTTGTGTCTATATTATTTATTTAGCGCCATATGCTTCTACCTGGCAAAATCAAGGTTATTTTGTTAATTTATTTAGTAATTTTTTTCCTAGGCAAATTTTAGCAGCTAGTATATGTGTCTTTTTTTCCTTTTTTATTTTTACTTTTTTGATTACTGTACTGAAAGCTAATTTGCAGAATAAAAAGTTTTGGTATCGGACTTTAATAGCAAATATGGTCGCAAATGCTGTGCTATGTTGTTTAAGTTATTTTATATTATACTATGGTAAATATACTATGAGTTTTATAATAAAAATAATTATGAGCACCTGGGTAATAAAAATGATTATTGCCTGTATAGGGACTTTTATGTTGACTATCCCCTTGATTTATTATTTAAAATTATATGATAATAAAATCTTATTTAGCAAAATAAATGTTTTAAGTAAATAAATAAAAATTAAATTAAAAAATTAAATTAAACATGAATAAAAACGAACTAAATCTAGAGCTTTGCCCATGTGGAAGTAATAATCAATATTTAGATTGCTGCGGACTATACATAACTGCTGACAAATTTCCAGAAACTCCCGAGCAATTAATGCGTTCGCGTTATACAGCTTATACAATGGCTAACATAGATTATATATTTGATACTATGCGAGACAATGCATTGAAAAACTCTGATCGTGTAGAGGCTCTTAAGTGGGCTAAGTCTTCAAAATGGCTAGGGTTAGAAGTTTTGAAGACATCTGTTAATTTAGAAAATACAGAAGGGGAGGTAGAATTTATTGCTAAGTTTCAGCAAAATTCTCATACGCAGGAGCACAGAGAGCACGCTAAGTTTAAAAAGTACCATAATAAATGGTACTATATTGGCGAGGTGCCTAAAGTTAAAGCTATCCCGCAGTTAAATAAAGAAAAAATTGGCCGTAATGATGAGTGCCATTGTGGCAGTGGTAAAAAGTATAAAAAATGCTGTTTAATTAAATAGATTGTTGGTGATTAGATAGTAATAATTAAAGTGAGTAGATGCGAAGGCGTGGTAATTAATGTAATTTTTGACAGTTTACTTAACTTATAGTATAGTTATCTTTTTAAGTTATTTGAGAGAGCTCTATGACGTTTAGAAACCATATGGTTGCTGCCCAGACGGCAAAAAAATCTATGCTAGAAAAGGTTCAACAACTATCAGATCGGATAGGTACAGGCATAGTCATTCCTGACGATCTAGAGCATGTCTCAGAATCACTTGATAGCATTCTTGTAAGTGCCATTGCTGCTAGAACTGCTTTAATCGCTGCAGCTGCTCCAACTCCAGCTTTGACACAGCTTAATAGAGCCGAAAATTGGGAATGTAACGTAGAGCGGCGCTTGATAGATAGGCAAATAGCTTTACTGGAGGCCGCTCGAATAGCTATTCGTGGATATTTGGATAAATCACCAAGCCTACCTTCAATTAAAGACACACTTTGCTTAATACGCGTGTCTTTTACTCCTACAAGCATTGAACGCCTCCAAGCAGAAATAACTGCGGAATTATCTGAAGTGTTACCTAAAGAAGCACCACCTGCTCATCACTCTAGATGTTCTATAGTATAGTCTAGTCTAGACTAGTTTGAGTTATTAACGCTTACAACAACTGGCGCTTTTTGTTTAATTAATTACTTTCAAATTACTGCGATTTGTTTTAACCAATTCAGCTTTTAGATTAGCTATTTCTTGAGATACTTCTCGGCCTTTTTTGAAACCGCGAGATTCTAATAGTCGTGCAATCTCTGGTTTTGATAAAGAAAATAGTCTATCTAAAGTTTGGTTGTCTAATTCTGCTTGATAAATATTTATGCTGTCACCATCCGAAAAATAAATTTCGCCACTAAGATCTTCGTGAAGAATTTGTGAATTATTGTTCAGCTCTTCGTATAGTTTATATATTTGAATTAAATCATTTGGATGTAAGTGGCATTTGAATCTATCATATTTTAATATATTAGCAGCTGTTTCTATAAGATAACCACCAGAGCCTGTTAATCTTAGTAACGGTACTTTTTGATTGTATTTTGGTGAGTAAATAATTTTTTCTAATATAAGATTATATTGTTGGTTAATATTTTTTAAAGCTTCACTATAAAATTTTAGAAATTTTAATATATATTTAAATATATTATTTAAAATAATTTTCATAATATTATTATAATTCTAAAAAGGTATATAATAACGGTATTATAAATAAAGCTAATTAAAAAACAATCTGCGATTGAAATGATAATTTACGAAGTAAACATTGAAGTACAAAAAGATATACTTGCAGAATATAAATCATGGTTAAAAAACCATATTATAGATATGCTGGTTATTGATGGCTTTAGCTCAGCTAGAATTTTCACAGATATTAATATAGGTAATAAACTTACTGTATTATATGAACTAGAATCTCAGGAAAAACTAGAACATTATTTTTCTCATGAGGCTGCCCAGATGCGACAGATTACAAAAGAGCTCTATGGTGACAAAATTACTATCAACCGGCGTGTTTTAAAATCAGAATAATTATTTTCTGATTCTGTCTTTAAAAATTGTAACTTAACCCTATATTATAAATCATAACAACTGGGAGATTTATAAATCTATGAGACTAGACAAACTTACAAACAAATTTCAACAGGCTATAGCTGATGCCCAATCATTGGCAGTTGGTCGTGATCACTCAGCTATAGAGCCTGTGCATTTATTAAAAGCCTTATTAGATCAACAAGGTGGTACAGTGCGTCCACTATTAGTATCTGCTGGTGTGTCTTTGCCCGTTTTGCGTTCCCTTTTAGAGGAGTCTATAGATAAATTACCACAATTAGGCACTGCAACTGGAGAAATTAGTGTATCTGGAGAGTTAAACAGCCTCTTAAATTTAACAGATCGTTTAGCCCAGAAACGTAATGACAGTTTTATTTCTAGTGAATTGTTTATCCTAGCTGCTATAGAAAACGAAACAAATGTCGGTAAGCTTTTAAAGAAAGCTGGTGGTGATAAAGCCAAGATTGGAGCAGCTATAGACAAAATAAGGGGTGGTCAACAAGTTGACGATCAAAATTCAGAAGATAACCGTCAGGCTTTAAGTAAATATACTATAGATTTAACTGCTCGAGCTGAGCAGGGAAAGCTTGATCCTGTAATAGGCAGAGACGACGAGATTAGGCGTACTATTCAAGTCTTACAACGCCGGACAAAAAATAATCCCGTATTAATAGGTGAACCTGGGGTTGGTAAAACAGCTATAGCAGAAGGGTTAGCTCAAAGAATAGTCAATAACGAAGTTCCAGAAGGCTTAAAAGGCAAGCGGTTACTGTCATTAGATTTGGGGGCGTTGATAGCCGGTGCTAAATTTCGTGGTGAATTTGAGGAGCGGTTAAAAGCTTTATTAAACGACTTGGCGAAACAACAAGGGCAAATTATCTTATTTATTGACGAGATACATACTATAGTAGGCGCTGGTAAAGCTGAAGGTGCCATGGATGCTGGCAATATGTTAAAACCAGCTTTAGCTCGTGGTGAGTTACATTGTGTTGGTGCCACTACTTTAGATGAATATAAAAAATATATAGAAAAAGATGCTGCTTTAGAGCGTAGATTTCAAAAAGTTTTAGTCAATGAGCCATCTGTAGAAGATACTATTGCTATTTTACGGGGGCTATATGAACGCTATGAATTGCACCATGGTGTTGAGATCACCGATCCGGCGCTTGTTTCAGCAGCGGTATTATCGCATAGATATATAAGCGACCGCCAATTGCCAGACAAAGCGATAGATTTGATCGATGAGGCAGCTAGTCAAATCAGAATTGAAATCGACTCTAAACCAGAAGTTATGGATAAACTAGAGCGTCGGTTGATTCAATATAAAATAGAAAGAGAAGCATTACGCCGAGAATCAGATGAAGCATCTGTGCGTAGATTAAAAGATCTCGAGGCTGATATATTAAAACTAGAAACTGAATATGCAAATCTCAATGAAATCTGGCAAGCCGAAAAAGCAAGTTTACAAGGTACACAGCATATTAAAGAAGAACTTGATCGTGCTCGTATAGAAATAGAAGCTGCTCGTCGCGCTGGTGATTTAGCCAGAATGTCTGAATTACAATATGGCCGGATTCCAGAGTTAGAAAAACAATTACAAGCGGCTAATTTGGCAGAGGATAGTAAAGATAATAAATCAGATAAGTCGGGATCTAATAAATTAATTCGTAATCGAGTCACTACAGATGAAATAGCGCAAGTAGTATCGAGATGGACAGGGATACCAGTATCAAAAATGCTTGAAGGCGAGCGTGAAAAATTATTGCGCATGGAAGATGAGTTGCATAAACGCGTTGTTGGCCAAGATGAGGCTGTTAGAGCTGTATCTAATGCTATTAGACGATCTCGAGCTGGGTTATCTGATCCTAATCGACCTATTGGATCATTTTTATTTTTAGGTCCAACTGGAGTTGGTAAAACGGAGCTTTGTAAAGCCTTGGCTAATTTTTTATTTGATACCGAAAGCTCTATGATCAGAATGGATATGTCAGAATATATGGAAAAACATGCTGTGGCAAGGTTAATAGGTGCACCGCCAGGGTACATAGGCTATGAAGAAGGTGGACAATTAACCGAAGCAGTACGTCGCAAGCCTTATTCAGTAGTGTTATTTGATGAAATAGAAAAAGCCCATCATGATGTTTTTAATATTTTATTACAAGTTCTAGACGATGGCAGATTAACTACGGGCCAGGGGGTAACTGTAGATTTTAAAAATACTGTTATAGTTATGACTTCTAATTTAGGATCTCATTTGATTCAAGAATTATCTCAAAAGTCAGATTATAATGAGCTTAAAAAACAAGTATTAGAAATAGTATCGCAAAATTTTCGACCAGAGTTTATTAATAGGATTGATGAGACAGTCGTCTTTCATCCGTTAGATCAAAGTAATATTAAGCATATTGCTGAAATTCAATTAGATTATTTAAAAAGAAGATTGGCACAAAAAGAAATTACTATAAATTTATCTGATAATGTTTTGAGTAAACTTGCAGAAGCAGGTTTCGATCCAGTTTACGGAGCTCGGCCACTAAAGCGGGCGATTCAGACTTATATAGAAAATCCTTTAGCAGAGCAGATTCTGGCGGGGAAATTTAGCAATAAGAATAATATTAATGTTGATACAGATAAAGATGGTGGGATTATTTTTAAATAATAATATATTTGAAGACCCAGCCCCTACCAACAGGTGCTGGGCATTCTACTCCCTGTTTGGTTGATACTGAAATTAGGGCAAGCTGTATCTTTTAATTGTGCACCTATTGCTGTTGCCGTCAAAATATAGGTGTCAGTTGTTGGTATCGACGCTGAAATTTTATAAAACCCGCCATCGGTAACTGGCGTTGTAGTTAACCCGTACTGAGTATCAGCTCCAGTATAAGTATAATTAGCCCCATAAAATTCTTCAAACTTCATGGCGTAATCAAGCAAAGCAGAACGGCCGTCTGTGCGTCTTGAAGTTTGTATTTGTTTAGAATAGTTAGGGTAAGCAATGCCTACTAAGATTGCAATTATAACAATAACAATCATCATTTCTATGAGAGTAAAAGCTGGCCTAAAATTTTTAATGTTTTTTTTTGTCATATGTAACATAATAATAAATTAAATATATTTAATATACTGTGGTCTGGATAACGGATTCTTTTGCGCCGGTTTCGCCTTGTGATTTGCCAGTAATACGATAAATAGGTTTTGTTGATACATCTTTATTTGTCCCGTACTCCCCGCCTACAGATAAAGAATCTTGGGAAGTTTTATCGCCTATGTATTCTATAATGTATCTTGGGTTACCTAGAATTTTTGCTTTAGTTTTTAAAGCAGACTGAGGTAATTTTGCTGCAACCCAAGCGGTGGTATTATTCCAAATGGCTGGATCTTTTACATTTAGACACAGGCCGTTTAGACACTGTACTCTAAACGAACTTTGCCCTGGCTTCTGAGTCACTAAAAACTGCCTAGCCTCTTTAATTAAAGCCTGTGTTGACGCTTCTCCTTGCAGCTTACTTTGAAAGTTTGCAGCGATTCTTT
>JAGOUU010000056.1 GCA_018061105.1 Gammaproteobacteria bacterium | reverse complement strand
GCGTAAAACGTATCGATAATCACGTTACTGTTGAAAGCAATGGAAATAGTTAGTTTTTCTACTATAATAAATTATGAAAAATAATTTAATTAATAAAAAAAACTTATAGGAGAATATATTTATGAATAAGCAAATATTCAAAGGCAACTGGAACCAATTAAAAGGCACTTTAAAACAAAAATGGGGAAAATTAACCGATAACGATTGGAAAGTTGTCGAAGGCAACCAACAAGAAATCTACGGAATTATACAAAAACATTACGGACACCCAAAAGAACAAGTGCAAAAAGACATCGATAGCATAAACCGTGACTGGGCTGCTTAAGATTAAAATAAATTTACCGGAGAAAAACATGAAATTATCTACAATCATGATAACTCTTGCTACAAGTGCAATGTTATCAACTCACGTTATTGCTAAAAATACAATGGACAGACATGAAAACAACCATACATCTACGAAAATGACAGCAGAAAGTTCTCAGCCTGGTACAGATGTATGGATTACAACTAAAGTTAAGGCTGCTTTAACTGGTGAGAATTTATTCGGTACATATAAGCCCCCTGTCATGATAGAAGTTACTACTAATAAAGGAGTTGTTAACTTATCAGGAAACGTTACTTCTAAACAAAAAACTGATCTTATGAATTATATTAATGCTTCAAATGGTATCAAAAGCATAGAGGGAGTTAAAGATGTTATTACTACTGGAATTAATGTTAACTAACAATAAGATATAGTTAATTTTAAGCCCAGATATCTGGGCTTTTTATTAATCAACGCATCGACCCTGATCGGCACTTGTGTATCAAAACTATGAGGAAAATTATGTTCTTATCAAAAATGCGTGCAGAGGCAGCAAGTATCAGGCATATGGGTTAACAGCATATATAGGCAAAGCGGCCTCAGGCTCTACCATGTTATTATTGAAAAATTCTCTATTAGCCAGATCAAACATATATTTTGCCTCAGGTAATAAATCAACAATACTGATTTTATTTTCAGAAAATACTTGTTTTACCTGCAACCAACCATCCCCTAGACAAACAATATTACTAAAATCACTGGTTTTGATCTGTTCTATTAAATGAGTGAAACTTACAGCCATAGAAGTATTATCAGCATTAATCATAAGATCAGTTTTTGAGCAATGAATATATTTAGCGTTGTAGAGTACTTGATTATAAGCTTTTTGACAGATCCAAAAAATTTTATCTATCATATTAGATTCTGTTAAATATTGTTGAGCTAAGAGCTGCAGGGAGTTCACTGTAATGACTTTTTTACCTGTTATATAAGCTAGCCCCTGTATACAACTTGTGGCAATCCTAAGGCCTGTAAAGCGCCCTGGCCCGCTACTTAATACAAAAGCATCTATATCTTGCAGCTCAAGATTACTAGCTACTAAGAGATTATGCAACTCAGGCAATAATAAAACAGCCTGTTGTTTCGAGTTTTCTATAGTTGCAGAATATATCATCTGAGGCTTATCAGCCCCAGACCCAGACTGTATTGCTACAGAACACAATATATTAGAAGCATCAATGGCAAGTAAATTAGGAAGACTCACGACAATAAACAAACTATTAAAAGCAACTATTATAACAGATTAATTTTTAAAACAATATCAATCATTTCTTGTGAGGTTGTAAGATGGTTAATATTGCAACTACATGCCCTCCCCTTTTCTAAGAAAATCAATCAGTTATATATTAATAAAAATGGCAGAAGAATTTAGTTTGTAGTTTCTTCATCTACTACCGGATCTGATTTCTGATTTAATCTTTGATAAAATTTTTTCACCGTGTGCAATTCTCTGGTTCTGCTCATATCTGGTAGTGCTTCTAAAAATAATTTACCATAATGACGTGATACAATTCTAGGATCGCAAAGCATCAATACTCCTTTGTCCTCCTCACAACGTATCAGGCGGCCAGCGCCCTGTGTTAATTGTAAAGCTGCTTGCTGACATTGCAAATCTAAAAAGGGATCTAACCCCTGCTCGCGCAAACGTTTTATCTTGGCCTGGAGCACAGGATCGGTAGGTGAACTAAAAGGCAACTTGTCTATTATAACACATTGTAAATCTGCCCCTTTGACGTCTATACCTTCCCAAAAACTTGCTGTAGCTAAGAGCACAGCTTTACTCATGATCTTAAAGTTCTCTAATAAAGCTGTTTTGCTAGCCTTCCCTTGCATCAGAATATTGTATTCTTGGCTAAGAGTAGTCTTGCCATCCGTGAACTTATCGTAGACATATCTCATGCTAGCAAAACTAGTAAACAAAAGAAAAGCTCTACCTTGGCTAGCCTCAAGTACAGGTAAAACTTGATTAATATAGCAGTCATTATAATTATTAGCTTGAGGATCAGGCATGCCCCGCGGCAGATATAATAAAGCATTATTTTTATAATCAAACGGGCTAGAGATACACATAGTCTCTGCTGTTTGTAGCCCCAGATCGTTTTTAATTAATTTAAAGTCATTAGCCCCCCCTAAGGTAGCAGACGTTAAGACACAAGAGTGAGCCATTAAATCTATTTTTTTCAGAAATTCAGCGCTAATGTCCAATGGCGAGCGCTTTAACATAAAATTATGTTTATAAATTTCATACCAGTCGACTGAGCCTGAAATTAACGGCTCTGTCGAGCTAGATCCTGAGGTTTTTAGAAAAATATTAAGATCAAAAAGCATCTGTTGACTTCGAATATAACAAGTTTCCAACCCCTTACTGCGGATTGAATTAGCTTCTAAGATTGTCTTAAGTTTTTCTAGTAATTCATGACAGTTCTCAAGATCTTTTCTAAAAACACCATCACTTATTAACTGCTTATAGTTCCCACGCTCAGGTTTTGTCAGTAAATAATTTTGGATTTGTTCTAATAATCTGGTTATACCAGGATTGATATTATTTAATTCTTTAAGATCTTTGGCATATTCTTTTTGTTCAACTGTAATGTCTAATATAAGATCTTTAATTTTCTTGCTCGAAAAAGCAGTGCCAAAATACATAGTGGCAATCTCAGAGATCTGATGTGCTTCGTCTAGAACTAAATTAACCCCATTAGGTAAAAGCTCAGCATCAGTATTCTCTGATTTTAAAGTCCAGTCAGAAAATAATAAATGGTGATTAATAACAATAATTTTCGCCTCAAGTGCTGCCTGCCTAGCTTTATAGACAAAACAGCTACTCACAAATGGGCAGTCTTGCCCCAGGCAATTATCTGATGTACTAGTGACATAACGCCATACTTCACTATCTTCCGGAACATCTTCTAAAGTAGAGGTATCACCATCGTGCGTAGACTCAGACCATTTAATAATACTTTTAAGCTGCTGCACCATTCCTGAAGTAGCTAATAATATATCAGTCAGAGCAATCTCTAGACGGTACTTACAGAGATAATTATTACGGCCTTTTAGTAAAGCTATTCGCACAGGTAGTTTTGTGGCTTTAATTACTAAAGGCAGATCACGAAAAAATAATTGATTCTGGAGATTTTTTGTACCTGTGGATATTATCGTTGTTGTATTGTTTAACAAAGCTGGAATGAGATAAGAGAAAGTCTTGCCAGTTCCTGTTCCTGCTTCAGCTATTAGAATACCCCGATTAGTAAAAGTTGTATCTATTGCATAAACAAGATTTAATTGTTGCGACCTATATACATAGCCCTGTATAGCATTAGCTAGTAATCCATTAGGCGCAAATATTTCACTTAAATCAGATGTATTGCTCAAACTAGAAGAAATTTATAAATTATTATTAAATTAAGATTAGAAAATTATATCGAAAGTGAGCCTTTATATAAATAAATATATAAATAAAAAAATCACAGGTTGTTTCCGACCTGTGATTATCCAACTACAGCAAGCGCTTACTTGGTGTGAACCAAGAAAATTAGTTGTTCAACAATCTAAACCTAGAGATTATTGAATTAATTACTTTTTTTTAGCTTGTACAGCTGCTCTTCTTTTAGAACTTGCTTTGCTTCTAGCAGGTCTTTTAGCCGCAGCTTTTTTAGCCGCAACTTTTTTAGCAGCAGGTCTTTTTTTAGCAGCTGTTTTTCTGCGAGTAGATCTTTTTACTCCTGCTTTTTTAGCTACGCTCTTGCGAGCTTTTGCTTTTCTAGCAGTTTTACGAGCTGTAGATTTTTTCGCTTTTTTTGCTGTTTTTCTAGCTGTACGCTTAGCTTTACCTACAGAAGCTTTTGCTGTTTTAGTACGTCTTTTAGCTGCTTTTCTAACAGTACCTTTAGATTTAGCTTTAACAGCTGGACGACGTTTAGTTTTTCTTTTTTTCGCTTTAGTAGCACTACCTGAAGCTTCCATCATAGCAGCAGAACTTTTCTTTTTAGAAGCAGTCCTTTTTTTTGCTACCTTCTTTACTTTAGCACCCATTTTGCTGCTAGATGCTTTCTTTCTCTTAGTTACCATATATGTAAATCTCCTAATTTTCTTGGGCGGTCATATAAAACATTAGCACATCATATTGTTACGTCAAAAAAAAATATGCTATTTTTATTTAAAAACGATTATTCATTACTATTTTCAATCTTAGAAAATCAAGTGCAACAAAAAACAAGAATTCAGAACCGCAATAACAATTACCAGAAATATATTAATACCACTTTGAAAAAAAAGAAGCAAGTAAATATATTTATAAACAGTGAAGAATTTTTTTGTTTTTTTCAATTTTAAAAACAATTCAAAATCCCCCTCAACCCCTTATCTAAACCTATTAAAACCTATTAAAACCAGGCTAAGAACTCAGATTTTTACTATAATAACTAATATAACAACCAACGCATTGATAACATAATTTCTTGTAAATCAATAATATAGCATTATATAAATACTCTATATAACAGGTATGAATAAAAACAACGAGCTACATAGTAGAAATGATGCAGATCCCGATCATAAATCTGGAGCTACTGTTGATAGTCTAAGTTTATCTTATGACAGCCTACCAAAAATTTTATACATCATCCCTCTATTTGAGAAACCTTTTTTTCCTCCCCAGGCTTTGCCCATGCTATTTGATAGCAAATACCTAAAACAATCCATTGAAAAAATCAATCATACGCCCGAGCAAATCGGCGGATTTATTTTAAGCAAAAACAAATTTCCACCCACTTCGGTAGATAATTTATACTTACATGGTACAAGTTTCAAACTGCGTAATCCTGTTGAAGTTAATAATAAGTACCAAATTATCGCTGAAGGTATCTCTCACTTTAGGGTAAAAAAATGGTTATCGAAAAAAATTCCTTACCTAGCTGAAGTAGAATATATATCTGATAGTTTAAAAAAATATGATCCCATCCAAGTTCGAGCCTATATCCTTGCCATAATAAATAGTATCAAACAACTCATCCCTTTAAACCCGTTATATAACGAAGAGCTAAAACTTTTCTTACATAAATTTATTAATGCCGACCCCAGTTACTTTGCAGAATTTACTGCAAGTTTAACAACCACTTCAAAAGAAAATTTACAAAATATCTTAGAAACCAGAGACTTACTGCAAAAACTTAACAGCGTCTTAAATCTCATCAAACAAGAAATGGAAATTGTTAAACTCCAAACTCAACTTCGAAACGAAATCGATGAAAAAATAAGCAAACAGCAACGAGAGTTTTTTCTAAAAGAGGAGTTGAAATCTATCCAAGAAGAATTAGGTATCACTCAGGATGACAGCGTAACTGAGCGTGAGCGTTATGAAGAACGTTTAAGTAAACTTAAAATCAAAGATGAAGATTATGAAAAAATAAACGATGAGTTAGAAAAATTATCTGTCTTAGAGCCTGGCTCTCCAGAATATGCTATCACCAGAAATTATCTTGATACAATTACGACCATACCCTTTGGTGTCTATTCAAAAGATAAAGTAAGCATAAGAAATGCTAGAAAAATTCTTAATAACGAACATGAAGGCCTCGAAGATATAAAAGAACGAATATTAGAATTTATTGCCATAGGAAGCCTCAAGGGTGACATTGCAGGATCTATTATATTACTAGTCGGGCCACCTGGGGTTGGGAAAACCTCAATTGGTAAGTCTGTAGCGCAAGCTCTCGATAGAAAATTTTATCGTTTTTCTGTCGGCGGTATGAAAGACGAAGCTGAAATAAAAGGCCACCGTAGAACTTATATAGGCGCTATGCCTGGAAAAATTATTCGCGCCTTAATCGACACACAGACTGCTAATCCGGTTATCATGCTCGATGAGATTGATAAAATGTGCGTTTCTTATCAGGGTGATCCTGGTGCAGCTTTATTAGAAGTTCTCGATTCTGAACAAAATTATAATTTTCTAGACCATTATATAGACATACGGCTGGACATATCCAAAGTTTTATTTATATGCACAGCAAATCAATTAGATACTATCCCACAGCCGCTATTAGATCGCATGGAAATAATGCACTTGGCGGGCTATATTACTAGTGAAAAAATGAAAATCGCAAAGAAACATTTATGGCCAAAAATATTAGAAAAATCTGGTCTTAAACATTATCAGATTAAATTAAGCGACACTGCACTTAAAAAGATTATTGAAGACTATGCTAGAGGTGCAGGAGTAAGAAATCTAGAGCAAAAATTATCCAAGATTGCTCGTAAAGCAGCTCTAAAAATTATAACAAATCCTGATGTAACTTTATCAATTACTACTAAAAATCTCATTCAAGTTTTAGGTGAACCCGTTTTCTCAGAAGAAATGTTGATGTACGGCATAGGCGTTATGACCGGTTTAGCTTGGACAGCTATGGGTGGAGCAACCCTTACTATAGAAGCCTCTAAAGTTCATAATAACCGCAGGGGATTACGTATTACTGGAAGCCTGGGTGAAGTCATGCGAGAATCAGCGGAAATAGCTTTTAGTTTTATTTCATCTCATCTAGAAAAATATTGTATCAACAATAATTTTTTTGATAATGCTCTAGTTCATATACACGTACCAGAAGGGGCTACTCCTAAAGATGGGCCTTCTGCTGGTATTACTATTGCGTCAGCTTTGGTGAGTTTAGCTCTAAATCGCGCTATTAAGCGCAGTATTGCTATGACGGGAGAAATAACTCTTACGGGCCACGTACTTGAAGTAGGTGGTATTAAAGAAAAAATTATTGCAGCTCGCAGAAATAAAATAAAAGAAGTTATACTGCCCACATCAGTCAAAGCAGATGTTAAGCAATTACCAAAGCACTTACTTGACAATTTAAAGCTTTATTATGTCGAACACTATGACGATGTATTCAAGATTTTATTTAAAAAATCTTGTTAATAAAATTCAATCAATAACGTAAGGCTTTCCCAGAATCTAAATACAAATAGTCTTTTCCCTTATAAGACAACTCTTTAGTATTTAAAACAAAAGTATAATTATCTCTGTCTGTATAGAATTCTTTTTGTGATAGACTGTCTAGCCTGGGCATATTAAGTCCTGTCGCAGGTTTATTAGGCTGTAGTTTAGAATATTTTAATTCATAATCACTAGGTTTTACCCCGCTGTTCGTTATCCCTTCTAATAATGGTCTACCTACTCTATTATCAAATGGCAAATTAAGTATTTTTGCAAGAGTAACCGGCACATCAACATTAGCAGAGGGCAAATTACTTTCATATTCTTGTTTAAAATCTGGGCCTAAGGCTATTAATGTATTGTGAATATCATATCTACTAAGAGTGCCATGAGACCCACGTATAGAATTATTCGAAGTATACGCAGTCCCCTTGAGAGCATTTAAAGATTGCTGTGAATCATGAGAAAGCGAAACCAAAATATCAGGATTACGCTCTTGGATTTTATCATTAAATTTAATTATATTCATTGGCAAGGTTCCAGGAATATAACCATAAGCCTGATCAATAAATACCCCATCGAACTCTAAACGTGACTGCAAAAATCTTACTAATTTTTTCGTGGTTTCATCATCTTTATCTATAATATATAAATACACGGAACCACTATTATCAGCCACGATTATATCACCTTTGTTTAGCTCTTTAGGTACTATATAGCTTTTAGAGGTATATAATCGCCCCTTGCTCCCACCGCAAACTTTTCCATCATTATCAATTTCTATTTTATTCACAAGACTTCTATCTGATAATATACCACCCATACTCGGGTTATAAATACAACCTTCACCATCGTAAGCAGTAAAACCAGCTTTAGTTAATAAATCAGCAACTCTAATATATCCAGAGGTACTGGAACCGTTTTTACTAATTTCATTGATTTTTCCAGAGTTTATTTCTCGTAATGGAAAAATATTATAATCACCAGAAACATTACTATAACCATGATCAGAAGCTATAATAACATTAGTATTTGAAGCAAACCCCATTTTATTTAAAGAAAATAATAAACTGCCCAATAATTGATCTTGATTCTTTAATGCCCTGTAATAAGCATTTGTTCCTATACCATAAGTATGGGCAGTAGAGTCTGGTTCATTTAACCATATTACGCTTAAATCTGGTTTATAATTAGTCAAAATTTCTCTAATGTAAATAGCCATTAAATACTCATTTGAATTTTTATAATTGGCTTCATGAGCTTGAGTAGGATCGGAAATTTTATTCAATGGTATTTTTCCATCTAAACTAGTTAACTCTATCATTTTTTTCTTTTTAAATAAATTATCTTCCAGCGGTAACGCCTTGTTACTAAATTTACTAGGTAGCTTATAGCCTTTTTCTTGCAGTAATTTTAAAAAAGTTTGCGGATAAATTTTAGTGCTAGTTAAAATAATATTTTTATCATATGGTTTGTAATTCTGTAAAATAGCTGGAGCATCTTTTCCCAATTGAGCTGTTTTCAAACCATTTTTTTGTGCTATTTGTAACAAAGTTTCTACATACATTAAAGGCGAACCCTCTTGAGCTTTATCTAATTTATCTAAGATACCTTCGTCTTCGACTGATACCGGTTGATTATTCCCTAAAATGCTTGGACGCCAAATTTGATTACCATAAAAACCAGTATCTCCAGAATAATCCCCAGTAGCAAAACTATTAGCATTATTCATAGTCACGGTAGGGTAAGAAGAATGATGATCAGTAAAATTAGTTCCGCTATTTCTTAATCTATAAAGAACTGGCGTATTTTCTTTTGTAATAACATCTGGTCGTAACCCGTCCCAAATTAGTAAAATAACTCTATTTGGTTTATTGTCTGCTGCATCCAAAATTTTATCTACAGCATCTGGTTGTTTTTCAGCTGCAAAAGCCAAATTAATACAGAAACTTAGAAATACAATTAAATATTTAACAATTTTCATGAATCTAGTCCATTAGATTAAGATCAGATTAAGATCAGATTAAGAAAGCCAGATAATTAGCTTTTAACTTAAATTTATATATATGTTTATATTAGTAAATTTATATATAAATTTAAATATATGCTATAAAAAGTTACACTTAATTAATTTTTTACTTATCTTACTTATCTTATTAACTATTACTTAAACCAAAGGATGGTAAGCATTTAACGAAGGCACGTTACTCAGCAAAAACCTGAATCATGCCATTATGAACCCTAGTTTGATAAGTTTGGATATTTTCGAAAGCAGGAGCAGCCATTACATCTCCTGTTTTAACACAAAACTTTGCACCATGGTAAGGACAAGTGATCACACCATCAGATGTACAATCAGCATCTTCTAGGCCGAAATCAGCATGGGTGCATAAATGATCAATAGCATAAAAATTATTATCAATATTAAATATTATGACCGTCGTGTAATCTAGATCAATAATTTCTCGTGTATTATTTAAAAATTCTGCAACTTTTTTAACATCATGCCACATATTATAATAACCCTAAAGTTAATTGCGCCTCTTCCGACATCATATCTTGACTCCAAGGCGGATCCCAAATCAGCTCAACTTTTGCTTCAAAAACATTTGGCACTTCTAAAACTTTTTTATTAACATCAGAAACTATATAAGGACCCATACCACAACCAGGAGCTGTTAAAGTCATTTTAACTTCGACGCGATTTCCAGCTTGAATATTGCCAGATTCTATAGGATATACGTCACACTCATAAATTAAACCAAGCTCCACAATATTAACTGGAATCTCAGGATCATAGCATGTTCTTAATTTAGCCCATACTTCGTCTTCGTCTACTAGGCCATCATCCACTATAGTTTTCTCAATTTTTGTTGTCTCAATAGACTGTGCAGCATCAGAGGGGATAGCTTTACCAATAGCATCAGCATCTTTACCATCAATTCTGGCAAGATTGCCATTATAGTATACCGTAAAACTGCCACCCAACTGCTGCATAATGCTCACAGCCTCATCTTTTACCATTGTGATAGGGATCCCATGAGGTATTAAAATTGCCGGACAGTCACGTAATAATTTTATTTCAGTTTGAGATTCAGACATTTTATTACTATATTATTTTTCTAAAATTTTTAATATTTTCTGCAAGCTATCTATAAATATATCAATTTCTTCAAGAGTATTATAAATCCCAAATGAAACACGGATACTACCAGACAGCCCTAAATAATTCATCAAAGGCATATTACAATGATGCCCTGCTCTGACTGCTATGCCATATTG
>JAGOUU010000055.1 GCA_018061105.1 Gammaproteobacteria bacterium | reverse complement strand
TACCTGAAGGTGTTGAGATGGTTATGCCTGGGGATAACGTCAAGATGACAGTTCAACTTATTGTTCCTATTGCGATGGAAAACGGAGTCCGTTTTGCGATACGCGAAGGTGGTAGAACAGTAGGTGCAGGTGTTGTTACTAAAATTATTGAATAAGATGGTCATAAGATAAAGGTCTTACTATGAGTTTACCGCAAAAACAAAAAATTATAATATCTCTAAAAGCATTAGATCATAAGCTTATAGATTTATCGACTAAAGAAATAGTTGAAACGGCTAAGAGAACTGGAGCTAGAGTACGAGGGCCAATTCCTTTACCAACTAAAATTGAAAAATTTTGCATATTAATTTCTCCACATAAAGATAAAGATGCGAGGGATCAATATGAAATCAGAAAATATAAACGCTTGGTTGTAATTGTTGATCATAATGATAAAACTATCGATGCTTTGATGAAACTAGATTTACCATCCGGAGTTGAGATTGAATTAAAGCTTGGTGATAAGCAATAAATAACAAGTATTATGTATAGAAAGAGGTTAAGATGACAGTTGGAATTATAGGACGCAAATGCGGGATGACGCGAGTTTTTACTCCGGACGGGGTTGCGATACCAGTTACAGTTATTCAAGTTGAGCCTAATGTAGTCGTTCAGGTGAAAACTCAAGAAGTAGATGACTACACTGCTATTCAAGTAAAAGTAGGTAATAAAGCACCTAATAAAATTAGCCAAGGGTTACGTGGTCATTATGCGAAAGCAAATGTTGAGCCAGGTAGAGCTTTACATGAGTTTAGACTTTCAGAAGATAAACTTACTGAGTATCCGGTTGGTACTGCTATAGAAGTCACTGTATTCAACGAAGGGCAAAAAGTAAATGTCACTGGTACTACTAAAGGTAAAGGTTTTGCCGGTGTAGTAAAAAGACATCATTTTCGTACTCAAGATAATTCGCATGGTAACTCTTTATCGCATCGTGCACCTGGTTCTATTGGTCAAAACCAAAGCCCTGGTAAAGTCTTTAAGGGTAAAAAAATGTGTGGCCACATGGGTAATGTTCAGCGAACAATTAGAAATTTAGAAGTAGTCAGAGTTAATACAGATAAAAGTTTAATACTTTTAAAAGGTGCCGTGCCCGGTTTTCCTGGTGGCGATGTTATTATCTCCCCATGCTAATAATCTGAATAAAATAGAGAGTATTAACAATGAAACTTAATTTAATGAGTGCACAGTTAAAAAATACAGATAAATCAGTAGAAATATCTGAAGATTTTTTAAATGCTGCCTATAACGAAGCCTTAATTCATCAGGTAGTGACTAGCAGTTTGACTAACGCAAGATCTGGTACAAAAGCTCAAAAAACACGTTCTGAAGTAAGTGGTGGTGGTGCTAAACCTTGGAAACAAAAAGGTTCGGGGCGTGCACGCGCAGGTTCAATTCGAAGTCCAATTTGGCGTACAGGTGGTAAAGTATTTGCTGCTAAGCCCAAGACTTATGATTTGAAAATTAATAAGAAAATGTACTCAGGGGCTATGAAATCTATATTTTCAGAATTACATCGAGCTGAGCGTTTAGTAGTTATTGAAAATTTTGATATTACAGAACCAAAAACTAAGGCATTAGTTAATGTTTTGGTGCCTTATTTAGTAGGATCAGAAAAAATTACATTAATTACTGAGGCTTTTGATATGAACTTGTTTTTATCAAGTCGCAATTTAAAAAATGTTTTTATGGTTGACGTTGAGCTTATCGATCCAGTGACTTTAGTTGGATCTGATAAAGTTATTATTACGGCTGGTGCTCTTAAGAGTTTAGAGGAAGTTTTAGTATGAGTAGTGCAAACAAACTTAAAGAAATAGAAGCTCTAAAAGTTATTATTGGACCACATATGACAGAAAAATCATATAGCGGTGATGAAAGTAATTTATACGTATTCAGAATCCAAAAGAAAGCTACTAAATTAGAAGTAAAATATGCGATTGAGTCTTTTTATAATGTAAAAGTTAAATCAGTAAAAACATTGAATGTGCTTGGTAAAACTAAAACATTTAAACAAAAAAGCGGTAAACGCCAAGATTGGAAAAAAGCTTATATCCAGCTTCAAGAAGGCTTTAAGCTTGATTTTGTTGCGGCTGTTGAATAAGGGGTAATATAAAATGGCAGTTTTAAAAAGAAAACCAACATCTCCTGGGCGGAGGTTTGTTGTCGATGTTGTTAATGATGATTTACATAAAGGCAAACCGCATAGGTCTTTAATAGTCAAAAAGAACAGCAGTGGCGGTAGAAATAATATTGGCCACATTACTGTAAGACATAAAGGTGGTGGACATAAACAAAATTATCGCGTGATTGATTTCAATCGTCGTGATAAAGAAGGTATTCCAGCGCGTGTTGAAAGACTAGAGTATGATCCTAATAGAACTGCAAATATTGCTTTATTGGTTTACGCAGATGGTGAAAGAAGATATATTTTAGCACCTAGAGGTTTAAAAGTTAATGATACTGTTAAATCTGGTAGCACAGCTGAAATTAAATTAGGTAATGCTTTGCCTATGCGTAATATTCCTGTTGGTACTGTTGTTCACGCCATAGAATTACGTCCTGGTAAAGGTGCTCAATTGGCTAGAAGTGCTGGTGCTTCAGTACAATTAGTCTCAGTAGAAGGCCAGTATGCTATTATACGTCTTGGTTCTAAAGAGATGCGTAAAGTTTTAGCTGATGGCTATGCTACTATAGGGGAGGTAGGTAATAATTCGCATAACTTAAGAAAAATTGGTAAAGCTGGTGCTAACAGATGGCGTGGTATTCGTCCGACTGTTCGTGGTGTGGCGATGAACCCAGTTGATCACCCTCATGGTGGTGGTGAAGGTAGGACATCAGGTGGTAGACATCCAGTTTCTCCTTGGGGTACTCCTACTAAGGGATACAAAACAAGAAAAGGCAAAAAGTCTAATAAATTTGTCGTAAGAAAACGTGATAAAAAGTAATTCAGTAATTATTGTTATAACAAGAGGAATAAATAGTGCCACGTTCAGCAAAAAAAGGGCCTTTCATAGATGGCCACTTATTAAAAAAAGTCGAGCAAGCTAAAAACGAGCCTGGAAAAAAAATAATTAAAACCTGGTCAAGAAGATCGATGATTACCCCTGATATGGTCGGCATGACACTTGCTGTTCATAATGGTAAGCAATTTGTTCCGGTCTTAGTGACTGAAAATATGGTTGGTCATAAGTTGGGAGAGTTTTCGTTAACTCGCACTTTTAAAGGTCATTCTGGTGACAAAAAAAGTAAATCAGCTCCAGCAAAAACTAACCAGAGATAATCAGAAGTAAGAGGTAAACCATGCAAGTACAAGCACATCTAAGATATGCCAGTATATCTTCTATCAAGGCCAGACTTGTTGCTGATACTATAAGAGGGAAATCAATTGATAAAGCACTTGATATCTTAGCTTATACACCAAAAAAATCTGCGACGATGATTCATAAATTATTATTATCTGCTATAGCAAATGCAGAAAATAACTTTGGCTTAGATATTGATGATTTATATGTTGCAAAAATTCAGGTAAATGAAGGACCATCACTTAAGCGTGTTCGCGCTAGAGCAAAGGGTCGCGCCAATCGCATAGAAAAAAACATGAGTCATATTTCAGTTGAATTAGCAGAAAAAGAGAGAAAGTGATGGGACAGAAAGTAAATCCGTTAGCAATTAGGCTAGGCATAAATAAAGAATCTAAATCAAAATGGTTTGTAAACAATAAAAATAAGTTTGCGAAGACTATCATAGAAGACAAGAAGATACGTGATTGGTTGAAAAAAGAGCTTAGCGCTGCTGGTGTAGGCGAAATCATTATTGAACGACAAAACAATAAAGCTGGTGTTGTTATCAATGCTGCTAGACCAGGTGTTGTGATAGGTAAAAAAGGTGAAGATGTTGAAAGACTGAAAAAAGCAGTTTCAAAAATTGCGGGTGTGCCTGTTCAAATTAGTATTCAAGAAATTAAAAAGCCGGAGCTGCACTCTCAATTAGTGGCTGAGACTATTGCCCAGCAATTAGAGAAACGTGTTATGTTCCGTCGAGCAATGAAGCGAGCAGTTTCAAGTACTTTACGTTTAGGCGCAAAGGGCATAAAAGTATGTGTTTCTGGTAGATTAGGTGGGGCGGAAATAGCCAGAACGGAATGGTACCGTGAAGGTAGAGTGCCTTTGCATACTTTTAGAGCAGACATTGATTATGGTACTGCAGAGGCTTTAACAACTTACGGTATCATTGGCGTGAAAGTCTGGATTTATAAAGGCGATGTCTTAGCAAAAACTAAAAGCCAAAATGAAGAAGAGTTAGCAGTAAACCAGGCATAATAATTAATAATAATAGTAAGATTTTAAGATTTATAGAGTAAGAGGTCTGAAATGTTAAGGCAGCCTAAAAAAACAAAATATAAAAAAGCGATGAAAGGTCGCAATCGTGGTTTAGCTACTAGTGGAAATAAAGTTAGCTTTGGTGAGTTTGGCTTAAAGGCAACTACCAGAGGTCGATTAACTGCACGTCAGCTTGAAGCAGCGCGTCGTGCTATGACAAGATTTATTAAACGTGGCGGTATGATTTGGGTTAGAGTATTCCCAGATAAACCAATAAGCAAAAAACCTCTTGAAGTAAGACAAGGTAAAGGTAAAGGTAGTGTTGAATACTGGGTAGCAGAAATCAAACCTGGCCATGTTCTATATGAAATGGGTGGCGTTGATCTAGCAACTGCTCGTGAAGCTTTTGAGCTTGCTGCTGCAAAACTGCCATTTAAAACTGTGTTCGAAACCAGAACAGCCATGTAGGCTATGTATAATGTATATATAGTATATGTAAGAGTTAAGTAATTATAAATATAGTAATATTATTGAGTAGATCAGATGAGCAAAGAAAGTATACAAGATAAATCAGCTGATGAGTTATGTCAGCTTTTAGAAGAGCTGACTAGAGAGCAAATCACTTTAAGATTACAAAAAGCTACTAGCCAACTATCTGCCCCACACCGGTTACGATTAGTAAGAAGAAATATTGCTAGAGTAAAGGCAAAATTACATGCTTTAAGATTATTAGATTTAGATAAAGGTAATGTCGCATGAAAGATATGAAAAATGATAATGATAGTCAACCTAAGACTGTTATAGGCGTAGTTAGCAGCAATGCCATGGATAAAACAGCTGTCGTCAAAGTTGAGGTTAAATCAGCGCATCCTGTATATGGGAAGTTTGTAAAAAAGACGACAAAATATTATGTACATGATGAAAATAACCAGTTAAGCATTGGCGACACAGTTAAGATTCGTCATTCACGTCCTTTATCGAAGTTAAAAAGATGGGTGCTAGAAGAAGTTATCTCTAGTCAGCCTGTGTAATATTTGTTTACAATGTTTGTTTACATGATATAATCTTCGCCTAGCGTTGAGCAAAGGCTGGCGATACGAATATAATAAAATCAAGATCTTAGAATAGATCCAAAGTGGAGATACTATATGATTCAGATGCAAACTGAATTAAATGTAGCTGATAATAGCGGTGCAAAAATTGTTGAGTGTATCAAAGTATTAGGTGGCTCACATAAAAGATATGCCAAAATTGGTGATATTATCAGGGTTACAGTTAAAGAAGCTATTCCTAAAGGCAAGGTAAAGCCTGGTGATCTTCTAAGAGCGGTAGTAGTAAGAACAAAAAAGGGTGTTCGTAGAAGTGACGGTTCTTTGATCAGATTTGATTCTAATGCAGTAGTGTTATTAAATGCTCAAGATCAGCCAGTAGGAACCCGTATCTTTGGACCAGTGACTAGAGAGTTACGTACTGAAAAGTTTATGCGAATAGTGTCATTGGCAGCAGAGGTATTATAAGATGGCTAAAATTAGAAAAAATGACAACGTAATAATAATTGCTGGGAAAGACAAAGGCCAACAAGGTCAAGTATTAGCATTGTTAGGTGATAGAGTACTAGTGGAAGGGATAAATCTAGTGAAAAAACACCAAAAAGGTAATCCTCAAAAAGGTGAACAGCCTGGTATAGTACAAAAAGAAAGAAGTATTCATATATCAAATGTTGCAATACTTAATCCAGAGACTAATAGAGCAGATCGTATAAAATATACTTTCAACGAGAGTGGAAAAAAAGTACGAGTATTTGCTTCTAACCAGCAAGCAATTGATTTATAAATATAATATATTACAAAGGGTAATTCAATGGAAACGGCAAGACTGCACAAAGAATACAAAGAAAAAATCGTTCATGACTTACACAAGGCCATGGGGTTTAAAAGTATTATGCAAGTACCTCGTCTTAAAAAAATCACTATTAATATGGGCGTAGGTGAAGCTGCTGCTGACAAAAAGCAGTTACAAAGTGCCATTGAAGATTTAACTAAAATTACTGGTCGCAAGCCGCTTACTACTATGTCACGTAAATCTATTGCTGGTTTTAAAATACGTGAAGGTTGGCCAATTGGTTGTAAAGTTACTCTTAGATCAAAAGCAATGTATGAGTTTTTAGATAGATTGATTTCTATATATTTACCGCGCGTAAGAGACTTTAGAGGTTTAAATAAAAGATCATTTGATGGTAGAGGCAACTATAGCTTAGGTATAAAAGAGCAGATCGTGTGCCCTGAAATTCAATACGACAAAGTAGATGCAATTAGAGGTTTTGATATTACAATCACGACTAGTGCATCTAACGATAAAGAATGTTTAGCTCTGCTTAAAGCATTTAATTTCCCAATCAAAGATTAAAATAATTTCATACATATAGGATCGTTATGGCAAGAAAATCAATTATTGTAAGAGAAGCTAGAAGATTTAAAACCGTAGAAAAATATGCGGCGAAAAAAGCTAAACTTAAAGAAATAATTAAAAACGGCACGCCTGAAGAAGCATGGCACGCTAGAATACAAATAAGCCAATTACCTAGAAATGCACATGCAGTAAGAACTAGATCTAGATGTCAACTTACTGGTAGACCGAGAGGTGTGTATAGAAAATTTGGTCTTTCCCGTAATAAATTAAGAGAGATGTTTAACCAAGGTCTTATACCTGGTATGACTAAATCAAGCTGGTAGGAGATAAAATTATATGAGTATGCAAGATCCAATATCAGATATGCTTATTAGAATTAAAAATGCACAAAGTGCTAACTTTAATCAAGTAATTATGCCTGGGTCGAAATTAAAAGCTTCAATAGCACAGGTTATGAAAGAACAGGGCTATATAGAAGATTATAGAATTGAAAAATTAGAAAATAATAAACAAAACTTAGAAATTAAACTTAAGTATTTTAAAGGCAAGCCGGTCATTGCAGAGTTAAAGCGTGCTAGCAGGCCTGGTCGTAGATTATATCGTAAGTTTGATCAACTGCCTGTTGTAAAAGGTGGTTTGGGTGTTAGCATAATTAGTACATCTAAGGGTGTCATGACTGGTCAACAAGCAAAAAAGCAATCACTTGGTGGTGAAGTGATCTGTTTGTTGGCTTAATTTGGCTTGGTATATAGTATATATAAGATTTATAAATAAATTGGGTGTATGAAATGTCACTTAGAACTGCAAAAAAACCAATAGCGATACCTGCAAAAGTTGAAGTAAAATTTGATGCTGGTGTCTTAACAGTAAAAGGACAAAAAGATTCTTTAAGAATAGATATTGATGAGTCAATTGAAATCAAAATTAGCGATAATGTAATCAATCTTATTGCAGATTTAAATTGCAATAAAGACAAAAAAGCCTTGATAGGGGCTACCTGTGCTAATATTAAAAACATGTTGCAAGGTGTTAGTGCTGGTTTTGAAAAAAAACTAGTTTTGGTAGGCGTTGGTTATCGTGTCGCTCTTAAGGGTAAAGCTTTAAGTTTAAGTCTTGGGTTTTCTCATCCAGTTGAATATACTCCGCCTTCGGATATCCAAATTGAAGTACCAAGTCAGACAGAAATCGTTATTAAAGGCAATAATAAGCAAGTCGTTGGACAAGTTGCTGCTGAAATTCGTGCTTATAGATCGCCAGAGCCGTACAAAGGTAAAGGTGTAAAATATGCTAATGAAACTATTGTTATTAAAGAAACGAAAAAGAAATAAATAAATAAATAATTTGGTGATAAAAATGCGGTTTCAGAAAAAACTTAAACGACTAAAAAGAGCGAAAAAAACACGGGTCAGTATAAGGCAACAAAATGTCAGAAGATTGGTCGTGACTAAGTCATCTCAACATATATATGCTCAGGTTATTGAGCCTGGTGTTAGTGATACAGTGATTGCTTCTGCTTCTACTTTAGACAAAGAAATAAAGGCAAGCTTAAGCTCTCATGCGGGTAATAAAGAGTCGGCTAAAATTATAGGGCGAATTATTGCTGAACGAGCTAAAGCAAAAGGTGTAACATCTATTGCTTTTGATCGCTCTGGGAATAAATACCATGGTAGAATTAAAATATTAGCTGAAGCTGCTAGAGAAGCTGGTTTAGAATTTTAGGAGATAAACAATGTCCACTTTTGATCAAAATACTAAAAGCGATGGCATTTTAGAAAAGTTAGTGTCTGTTAGCAGAAATGCCAAAGTTGTTAAAGGCGGTAGAATATTTAGCTTTGCAGCTATGGTTGTGGTTGGCGATGGCCGTGGTAAAGTAGGGGTTGGTCGTGGTAAAGCACGTGAAGTACCAGCTGCTATTCAAAAAGCTTTAGAATCAGCTAGAAAAAACATGGTCAGAATTGATCTTAACGAGGGTACGTTATTTCATCCTATTATTTCTCGCCACGGTGCCTCAAAAGTTATTATGCAACCAGCTCCGCAAGGAAGTGGTGTCATAGCTGGTGGTGCCATGAGAGCAGTATTTGAAGTATTAGGTGTAACTAATATATTAGCGAAATGTATAGGATCTACTAATCCAGTAAATGTTGTTTTAGCGACTATCAATGGTCTAAAATCTACGGAGACACCTAATTATGTGGCTAGTAAAAGAGGCCTTAGTATTGAGCAACTTATGGCAGCAGGTGAATAAATGAGCCCAGTAACAAAAAAAACTGAAAAAGCAGTAAAAACAGTGAAAATTAAACTAGTAAAAAGTCTTATAGGCCGTAAGCAAAGTCATATTGATACAGCTAAAGCGTTAGGTCTTAGAAAAATAAATAGCTGTATTGAGCAGCAATATACACCAGCTATTGCTGGCATGGTAAACGCTATAGATTATTTGCTAGAAGTAAAGGAAGTGTAAAATGAGACTAAATACTATATCTCCAGCTGAAGGTTCTAAAAAAGCCAAGGTAAGACTTGGTCGTGGTATCGGCAGCGGTTTAGGTAAAACTTCAGGTAAAGGTCATAAAGGTCAAAAGGCACGTGCTGGCGGTTACCATCGTAGAGGTTTTGAAGGTGGGCAAAATCCATTACAAAGAAGATTGCCAAAATTTGGGTTTAAATCACGCGTTGGGTTACATACTATTGAATTGCGTGCTTCTAAACTTAATAAATTAGAAAACTTGGAAAACAATACTGTTACATTGGAAAGTTTGATCGCAGCTAATTTAGTGGCTGCTAATACTAAGTTTGTCAAAATCATTGCTCATGGTGAAATTACTAAAAGTTTTAATTTTAATCATACTAAAACTATTAGGGTTTCTAAAGGTGCTAAGGAACAGATTACTGCAGCAGGTGGTAGTGTTCAAGAAGAAACAGAAACTGCATAATTTATACAGTAAATATGTTAAACATGAAGGTATAGGATATCAGCACTAATGCAAAATTCACCTCAAAGCAGTCAGTATTCTTCAGGATACAATGAATTAATCAAACGATTAATGTATGTGCTTGTTGGTATATTTGTTTATAGGATTGGTGCTCATATTCCTGTTCCAGGTATCGATCCAGTAAAATTAGCTCAATTATTTAACCAAAGTAAAAATACTATATTTGGTTTGTTTAATATGTTTTCTGGTGGGGCTTTACAGCGTTTTACGTTATTTTCTTTGGGTATCATGCCCTATATTTCAGCATCTATTGTTGTTCAATTAGTTAGCTCCGTCCACCCTAAATTAATAGAGCTCAAAAAAGATGGTGAGCATGGTAAGCGTTTAATTAAACAATATACAAGATATGGGACATTGTTAATTGCAGCTTTTCAAGCGTTAGGTATGGCCAGATATTTATCAGCAGAAAATATTTCTATATTTAGTGACTATGCTTATTATTTTACTACAGTCGTAACTTTAGTTACAGGTACAATGTTTTTAGTCTGGCTCGGAGAGCAAATGACGGAACGTGGTATTGGGAATGGTATCTCTTTGATAATATTTTCAGGTATTGCAGCAAATATGCCAGGAACCATCATGCGAGTTTTTGATCGCATTAGGGATGGCGACATGATGTTAATTAGTGCTATTATGCTCTTTTTATTTATGTTGCTTATTATTGCTGTTGTGGTGTTTATTGAGCGAGCGCAACGTCGTATTACAGTTAATTATGCTCGTAGGCAACAAGCTCGAAAGGTCATGGCTGGTCAAACTAGTCACTTGCCATTAAAGATTAATATGTCTGGAGTTATTCCGCCAATATTTGCTTCTAGTATATTATTGTTTCCAGCGACTATTAGTCAGTTTTTTGCAGG
>JAGOUU010000112.1 GCA_018061105.1 Gammaproteobacteria bacterium | reverse complement strand
CTACTAAGTATGTTTAAAAATATTTAAAAGTTTAAAAGAACATTGGCCTTAAAATACACCATTTAATTCAAAATTTCAAGTTTGACAAAAGGCCTTAATTATTATAATATTCTGGAATTAACCACCTTTTTTCGGGGATCGTCTAAAGGTAGGACAGCTGGTTTTGGTCCAGTCAATCGGGGTTCGAATCCCTGTCCCCGAGCCAATATGAATAAAAAAGTATACGCTGCCGGAGTAGTAATTATAGATAAAGATAATAATGTATTGTTACTACAACGTCACATTAATCATAAAGATAGTCGTAAATGGGCAGTGCCTGGCGGTTCAATAGAGGAAGGAGAAACTCCTTTAGAGGCAGCTGCCAGAGAAGTCTTTGAAGAAACGGGCATTAATTTAAAAGGTAAAGAAGTTAGATTTTTTAAAGACTATCACTGGAATATATGGGAGCTAGATATTAATTTTGCCGCTCATGTTTGTTATATCAGTGAACGCCCAGAAACTATTACCATGCGTCCATTAGAACATACAGCTTATGAGTGGACTCCTATAGGTGTTGCTCTCGAGAGAACTGATTTGGCCTTAGGATTAAATGATATTTTGAGAGATTCCCAGCTATCTTACTAAAGGGAGCAGTACAAAAAAACAAGGTTTTCAAGAACCTTGTTTTTTTATGGTATTACTTTTTTGTTTTATATAATATAAGCCACCAACGACTGTTCCACCGATTAGATTTAGCATAATATCGTTAGCCGTATCAGGACCATCGCCTAAGCGAAATTGTATCTGATGATGGAATGTGTCTTCTAAATATTCTTCTAGTTCGTAGAGACTCCCCAAGAGGGAGACGCCAGATAAACAAATAATTATAACGGCAATCAAGGGAAAGGTATATCTTTGTTTAAATTGCAAAAAAATAGTCAGTATTACCGTCATAGCCACAGCTCCGCACAAAAAATGAGCAAGCTGATCGTACCAGCTATAAGTAGCATAAAAATATTTTATATCTCCCAAAACATCCATAAACAAGACGAAGGTTATTAAATAATATAAGAATATTGGCTGAGTTGAGTTGTGTTTTTTGCATAAATAGTAAATCGTTTCTGTCACAATAAAAACGCCCAGAGCAGTAATGATTAAGCCGAGCCAAGAGAAATTAAGGGTAAAATGTAAAACACCAAAAAGATTGAGAAATTCAAAGACGATCAATCCCGCTATTAATATTCGCGCTAGTTTCATTATTGTAGCTTAGTAATTAGGTGCTGGACTAACAGAATGATGTTTTTATCTTATGCTACATACCAGCCATTGTCAAAGCTGTAGCCAAGACTTGAATTGTGAATTTAGTATCACAAAAGTTTGGAAAGTGTCCGCGTATGCGAGCAAAAGAAAAAGGGATGAGAAGTTTGACAAAAGCCCTTAATTATTATAATATTTTGACATTATAGCCATTTTTTGTCATTACGAGCCTGTAGCGTTTAGCGAAAGGCGTGGCAATCTAGAATGTTTGTAGATGTCAAATGAGATTGCCGCGTCGGCTAGACGCCTCCTCGCAATGACAAAGTAAATTAGGAGATCATCTAAAGATAGGGCAGCTTGTTTTCCTGCCTGTCGGTAGACAGGTGTCCAGTCAATTGCGGCTCGAATCACTGTACTCAAGCCAATAAAAAAATCTTAATCTTTAACAGTAAATTGGTATTGTATTAAAATATGGATAAAGCAGAAATAGACAGACTATCTATAAAAAGAGACAGCCTTCTAAAAAAGAAGAGGCTGTTAGATGCTATTAAAAAGTTATCAGAAGACGCCCCTAAAGGTAAAACGACACTTAGAACAAACTGCTACTACTTAACAGATGCTATTAAAACTGAGCTCTGGGATCCTTTTATTAACTTAATGGAAGCAATAGAAGACCAGGGCGCTATAGGATATACAGTATCACGATCCAATGGCTCGCCTTGGGGAGAGAGCATTGTAGATATAGATATAACAGATAAGTTTGATAAGATTCATAAAGAGATAGGAGAAAAATATCATGATATTAATGATACTCTTGATAATAAGAAAATAAAAACTGTAAGCAGCGCGAGTTTTAAAAATGACTTAAAGATAAGCACTAGTTGGTACAAAGATCCAACAAAACAATGGGTTATCGGAATTATAATTTCAATTTTATTAGCTGTTTTTTATCAATCAACAAAAACAACTAATACAAACTTAGGTTCAGGAGATGTTGTTAATGGAGATAAAAATGATACTCAGATTATTAATGGCAATGGAGACAATGTAGCTGGAGATAAAATTATTATTTACAGAGGCGATATAAAACTACGTCCACTTGATACTGCCGAAACAGGCAAAAAGCTTTCGGATATATCTTCAAATGTTTATTTCTTCGTCGACCCAATAACACTGTCTTATTATTATGACGATCCATCTGCTATAGAGGTAAGAAAAACTAGCAAAAATAATACTTATTTTCAAGTTCAAAAAACTGATAACTACACAATTGCCATCGGGTATATTAATTCAGAGAACTATTCAAATCTTGGAACATTGAGTTCAAAAAACCCAATGAAAATTACAATATTTCCATTTCCTTTGAATGAGTATAAAAATTTAGTAGGCATACCGCTACTATCTATAAAAACAGCAGAACAAAGATATATGGAATTTGATAAATCTGGTGTTCAGGTAATAGACATGACTATTAACCAAGCTCTAACGGATATCAAGCAATACTAATTAATTTTAATGAACAGTTAAATGGAACAAGAAATAATAAAATTCTTAGTAGAAAAATATAATCCGATCATCATCGCCTTAGTCGGTTCGCGCGCTAAAGGTCTTAATAAAGAGACTAGCGATTGGGATTTGTATTTATTTATTGATGACAAAAAGAGAAGGCTCGGAGAGTTTGTTGATTATCAAGGAC
>JAGOUU010000054.1 GCA_018061105.1 Gammaproteobacteria bacterium | reverse complement strand
ACAGCCTCTAGTCCCTTTAGTACTTGAATACTTGACGAATCATATTTGGGGGTAGTTGCTTCAGTCGTCATATCAATTGTGCTCTTTAATGTTGCAAATAATTGAAATTATACCATTTCTTTCTCATTTTTTATATCTTTTATATGTTCTGCCGCTAGATACTTACTGTATTCTGTGCCGTACTCTGTGCCGTATTCAAAACTAAAATGTTCCACGTGGAACATTTTAAAACTATTATTAATAACATTATTGTTTAAATTAAAAAGCTCTAGAGGAAGATCACTTTCACGAATAGCAGTCATGATCAACTGGTGTCCAGAATTAAATAGTTGCTCACATAATAAGTTTTTGGACGTATTATCTAGTTCTGCAGCAATATCATCGATTAAAATAGTACATTTTTTCCCAGTGAGCTCTTTTATAATATCTATAAGAGCCAAATAAAACGCTATCATAATGACTTTTTCTTGGCCACTAGATACTAACTCTTTGGCTGGTTGACCATCTATTTTAAAAACTATATCTGCTCTGTGCGGACCTATTGACGTGTAGCCTTTTAACAAATCTTTTTTAAGATTTCTATTTAAGGCTAATTTAATCTCTTGGATAGTAGGGATAATGGTAGCTGCATCCCCTAACCCACTATTTAATTCTATTTGTATGTTATTATTTAGACTGCTATTTAGAGGGTTATTTAATTTATTGATATAATAGTAAAATTTCTCTGCAATTATATTAAAATACTGCTGCCTTAAAGTGATTAATTCCAAAGCTGCTTCCGCTAGCATATTATCCCAGGGTAAGAATTGTTTAAAATCATTAAAATTATAACTAAGCTTTGAGCTTCTTATTAAAGAATTCCTTTGATCTAACGCTTTAGTATATTTTCGCCATATTGGATAAAACTCATGTTTCACGTGAAACATTCCCCAATCAAACAGTTGCCTACGTTGTTGTGGCGGCGCAGACACCCCTTTGAACCCTTCTCCATCTATAATACATACTGGTAACAATCTGGCTATTTCAGCAAGAGAATTAAGGGGTTTCTCGTTTAATAGTATTTTTTTCTTGCCTGTATTGCTATTTCTTGAATATGAAATAAGAGACTGCAGGTTGTTGTCTTGTGTGATTTTAGCCCAGATATTAATTGGAATTGCATTACCTGAATTACTAAGATTTGATAAATTTTCTAGTTTAACAAGATTAGCTAGATTAGAAGTCCGAAAAGAGCGCCCGCAAGATAGTAAATAAATAGCTTCTAAAATACTAGTTTTGCCTGAAGCATTTTTACCGATAAGAAAATTTATTTGCTCAGAAAACTCTAAATTGATCTCATGAAATTTACGAAAATTAGCTAATTTAAAGGACTTTATGGGCATTCATTATAAGCTCATGGGCATAATAATATAAGATGTATTTTCTAAGTTATCTGGTGTTATTAAAACAGGCGTATTCGCTTGTTTTAATTGCATTTTAAATCTATCCGTTGTAATTTTATTAACTACGTCTAATAGATACCCAATATTAAAACAGATTTCTAGCGGCAAATTATTATACAAAATTTCTAATAATTCTTCTGCCTGCTCTTGTTCCGGGTTGTTTGCAGCAATTACAAGTTGGTTTTCAGAGAAACAAAGACGTACTGCTCGTTGTTTTTCATTTGATAAGATGGCGACTCGATTTAATACCTGTCTAAATTCTTCACGATCTATTTCAACAATGAAAGAATCTTCAGAATTTGGGAAGACACGTCTATAATCCGGGAACTGTACTTCTAACAATTTTGTCGTGAATATAAAGCTATCTGTCGATATCTGTGCCGATTTGTCGCTAAAATTGACGAAAACATCAGAATCTGCAGTTTCTAATAATCTTGTCAGCTCTAGAATACTTTTTCTTGGGACAACTATTTTCTTATTACCGTTCTCTTTCCCCTCTGAGACATCCATCCCCCCCATAGCTAGTCGGTGACCATCAGTTGCGACCACTTTAAACTCGCTGCCTGCAACCTCCCATAGCATGCCCAGTAAATAATGCCTCACATCCTGTTGTGCAATCGCAAACGCAGTAGAAGCTAGTAAGTTCTTAAGTTTATCTTTTGGTATAGAAATACTGTGATCAGCAAATTTTTCTTGCTTTAATGGAAAAGATTTAGGATCTAGTGTTGATAAAGTAAATCTACTTTTATTGGCTATTAAAGTAGTTTTATTATTTTCATTATTCACTAATATTTTTATTACTGAATCGTCTGGTAATAATTTACAAATATCTAATAATTTTTTTGCTGGTAATAAAAATTCACCTACATTATTTTGTGGAGTTATAGTATTTTTTGCACAAAGTTGTATATCAAGATCTGTGGTAGAAATTATTAACTCATTGTCACTAACTGTTATTAAAACAAAAGATAATACTGGTTGCAATTGTTTGCGATCAACAACACCAATGACTTGTTGCAGCGGTTTTAATAACTCTTCTTTAGTTATTTGGAATTCCATAATAATTTAATTAATTATTTATATTTTTTATTTTTTTAAGTTATTTAATTTATAAATTTAAGTAGATAATAATCTCAAGAGTTTACTGTGTGCTTCTTTTATATCTGAATCTGTTTCTTTAAGTTGGGTTATCAATCGACAAGCATGTAATACTGTCGTGTGATCTCTACCGCCAAAAGCGTCTCCAATCTCCGGAAGGCTGTGATTAGTCAATTCTTTTGACAATGCCATGGCTACTTGGCGTGGCCGCGTTACAGAGCGGCTACGACGCTTAGAAAGCAGATCTGAAACTCTTATTTTAAAAAACTCTGCAACCGTTTTTTGAATGTTGTCGATAGTAACTAATTTATCTTGTAGAGCTAACAAATCTTTTAAAGCTTCTCGGACAAAATCTACAGTAATTGGTTTGCCTGTAAAGTGCGCATTAGCTATAACACGTTTCAGTACCCCCTCGAGTTCTCTTACGTTTGATCGAATTCGTTTTGCAATAAAAAAAGCGACCGTATGTTCTAGTTTTATACCGACGCTGTCGGCTTTACTCATTAATATAGCTACCCTAGTTTCCAATTCAGGTGGCTCTACTGCAACAGTCAGCCCCCAACCAAATCGAGATTTTAAGCGCTCTTCAACGCCATTTATTTCTTTTGGATAGCGATCACAAGTTAAGATAACTTGCTGATGGCCTTCTAATAATGCATTAAATGTATGAAAAAATTCTTCTTGTGAACGTTCTTTGCCCGCAAAAAATTGGATATCGTCAATTAATAAAGCATCGACAGAACGATAGTCTCGTTTGAAATCACTAATTCGATTACTTTGTAATGCTTTTACCATGTCTGCAACAAAACGTTCTGAATGTAAATACACTACTCTTGCATTACTATTATGTTGTAATATTAAATTTCCTACAGCATGCATTAAATGCGTTTTGCCAAGCCCTACCCCCCCATATAAAAATAACGGATTGTAAGCCTGCCCTGGATTCAAAGCGACTTGCTGTGCTGCAGCTCTTGCTAATTGGTTCGACTTACCTTCGACAAAAGTTTCAAAAGTAAATCCAGGATTAAGATTTGAATTTTTTAAAGTATTCGACTGAATAATGTTAGAATTAGAGTTAGTACTAATATTAAGATTATTAAATGAACCAGCGTTAGATGAACTATTATTAGTTATAATTTCGATATGTGTAGCTGGTCGCTCCGGTAATCTATGTGTCGTTGCCTGCTCTTTTTTCTTACTCCCCACTTCTATTCTCACAACAACGCTATCGTTACCAACGAGATCTCCCATGAGCTGTTTTATTCTTTGCAAATATTTACTACTCACCCAATCTAAGACAAACCTATTAGGCGCAAAAAGGTGCAAAGTATTATCAGTTACTTCTGCTTGTAATGGTTTAATCCAAGTATAAAATTGTTGTGGTGAACACTCTCCTTGCAAATACTCAGTACATTTTTTCCAAACAGTCAAGTCCACTTATATCCCCTATTCGAAGCTTAAAGAAAGCGGTTAAAATTAAAACTATATAAACTAACTATGTAAATTAGAAGTGTAGAGATTACAGATTCTTAGAACAACTTAAATAATCTTATCACAAAAAATTAAAATCATACTCTAGCAAAATTAAATTCTGTGTATAAAACTCAAAAATAGTTGTTTAAAACAAGTTTATACTTATTCTTGACAAGAATATTCAGAGTTATCCATAAGATTATCATAGCTTATCAGAATACTTTTCAACAGCTATTATATCTTGTAACCTTTTGTAATATATAAAAAAATCAGACTTATCCATAGTTATACACAGCACAAAATATAATAAATTTCTTAATAATACAAATAATTAATTATATTAAGCTTTTTAGCTACATTCTTAAATACATATATTAATACATACACCAACACCAATACATAGCCCCTGTACTACATAGTTATAGAACTTTATAACCAATAGAATTGGGGGTAGCATAGGGACAACAACACTTAGTTGTTGTGATTATTAGTAACAAAAGAGGGCTTATTGATGCTTACAGATAATTATACACAGACTATGCAAAACATTTAGAGAGAGTTTTTAACAAGGTTATACTTAGTTTAACTTGTTGATTTATATCATTATTTTAAGATTATTCCAGTTTTTAGTTAAAGCTAAATATAACAACAGATCTATAAAACTAAATACTTAATTATATTTAGTATGGGTTAGTAAATCTTTGACAGGAGGCTAGAAAAATTATACGATTCAATACTTGATTTTAGTTTTACTATTCGGTAGAGTATCGTATAACTAAGAATTTATAAATGCATGATTATTAAGAAGTAGTGAGAGATTATGAAGCGTACTTTCCAACCAAATAAACGTAGACGAGCAAAAAAACATGGCTTTCGTAACAGAAACAGCAAAGTATTAAATGCACGTCGGGCAAAAGGGCGGAAGCGTCTTTCAGCCTAGTAGCCGTAGCCTATCAATGGCAATGACCAGCTTTTCAATCGGTACTAAAAGTAATAAAAGATTGTATAAAAAAGAGCAATACGATACTGTTTTTGCTAAAAGAAAAGCTATAGACTCAAAATCTTTTAAAATATTCTGGACAGAAAACAACGAAGGGCTGGCTAGAATAGGGATTAGTGTTGCCAAAAAAAATATTGCAAAAGCAGTTTCTAGAAATAAATTTAAAAGATTAGCGAAGGAATATTTTCGTTTAAATAGTTGGAAGTTACCTTCAGTAGATATAGTTCTTATTGCAAAAAGAAATGCAGATTCAAATACAACAGAAGCTCTTTTTACAGAGTTAAGCCAAAAAATGGCAGCGATTAAATTGAGATAAATTATTATTAAAATTAAATAGCGAGGGCGGGCTTAATTAACTTAAATTTAACTCTACAAATCACACGAAAAATAATACAAAAAACAATGATTAGAATAATAAATATTGTCTTGATTATTTACCAGAAGATCCTGTCTCCTATGTTACATACTCTTTCTATGGGAACGGTTGTAGGTGGATGTAGATTTTATCCAAGCTGCTCAGAATATTGTAAACAAACCATAAAAAAATATGGTATTTGTTCTAAGAGTATAAAGTTAATTGTAAACAGGCTTTTGCGGTGTCGCTCGTTTTTTTTAGATAAAAGCAAAGCTGATAAATATAGTGGGTATGATCCCATACAGTAGAATAAAGTATTAATATAAAATAAACATTAAATTCAGATTGGATTCAGATTAAATTAGGTAAAAATACAATGGAAACTCAAAAAACGATTCTTATGTCCGCGCTCTTTTTTCTAACGTATTTACTTTGGAGTAGTTGGTATGAAACTTTCCCAGAAAGATACCAGCATAAAGAAGAGGCTACACAAGTGCAATCCGAAAGTGACAGCATTGTGCCAAATTTAGCTAATGTATCGAATATATCTAATAATCCTAGTTTAAATACTAATTCTGGTACTAATTCGAATTCTGTAGGCCTAGACGATCCTATCAATAATAATAATTTAATTACTGTTACTACTGATGTTGTTGAGTATAAGATTAATCCAATAGGGGGAGATATAGTCCAAGTTAAATTATTAAAATATAGTAAATCTAACGAGGATCAAACAGCTGTAGATCTATTAAACAGTAACCAAAATACTTTATATATCGCACCAAATGGTTTAACAGGAACTCAAGGTCCGGATACTCAAAACAGCAGGGCAGAGTATCATTCAGCAGTGGGTAATTATAATTTTAATAATTTTGCTAATACTTCAGGTAAATTAAAAGTAGATTTAACACAAGAAAAAAATAATATAAAAATTACAAAATCTTTTATCTTCAGTAAAGACGATTATGCAGTCGATGTAAATTATCAAATACAGAACAATAGTACGAGTACTTGGGATGGGCATCTGTTTAGTGTTTTAAAAAGAAAACATATACCTACTAGCTCTAGTATGTTAAGTCCAAGTGCTTTTACGGGGCTAGCTGTTTATAACAACGAAAATAAGTTTCAGAAAATTTCCCCTGATAGTCTAGATTCAAGTTCTGGCAATAAAACCTGGGAAACTCCCCAAGGTTGGGCTGCAATGATTCAACATTATTTTATTAGCGCGTGGATTCCGAATAAAGGGGAAAGTTATATTTATAGTGCAAAAGCTAATAAAGATGGTACTTATAGTGTTAATTTATTAGGGTCTAATTTTAGTGTTAAGCCTGGTGAGGCAGTTAATAAAACTATTAAGTTTTATTCTGGTCCAGAGCAAGCAGAAAGATTAGATCAATTAGCTCCAGCTTTAGATAGGACAGTAGACTATGGCATTTTATGGCCAATTGCCAGCGCCATATTTTGGGTAATGAAAAAAATCTACAATTTCGTAGGCAACTGGGGTTACGCAATAATTCTTGTTACTATTTTAATTAAATTATTATTTTATCGTTTAGCTTCTTCAAGCTATCGTTCAATGGCTAAATTGCGAGTTCTAGCACCAAAAATTGAGCAGCTAAAACAACGACACGGTGATGATCGTGAAAAAATGGGTAAAGCCATGATGGAATTATACAAAAAAGAAAAAGTTAATCCATTAGGTGGGTGTTTGCCGATGCTGATTCAGCTACCATTTTTTATTGCTTTATATTGGGTTATTATAGAAAGCATTGAATTAAGACAGGCGCCATTTATCTTATGGATCACTGATTTGTCTATAAAAGATCCTTATTTTGTGTTGCCATTACTAATGGGGCTGTCTATGTTCTTGCAACAAAAATTAAGCCCGCCACCTGCTGATCCAACTCAAGCAAAGGTAATGATGCTAATGCCAGTTGTATTTACTGTATTATTTATATATTTCCCAGCAGGGCTAGTTTTATACTGGGTGATTAATACAATAACTTCTATTATGCAACAATGGTGGATTACCCGGTCTATAGAGAAAGGTGAGAAATTAGGGAATAAAAAAAAACAGTATCTAGATAGTAAAAAACTCGATATAAAAAATATTGCTACTAGCAAAAAAGCAATGAATGACGGCTGATGGGCAATGGCTAGTGTATTTTTGGAGCGAGATATAAATATTAATTTATACGGCAATATTGAACCTGTTGATATTGATACAATAGTAGCTCAAGCAACCGCTGTGGGGATCGGCGGTGTCGGAATAATTAGAATATCAGGAAATAAATCACAGGTTTTAGCTATCTGTGAAAAAATATTACATGCCCAGCTTAAGCCAAGATATGCTTACTATGGCAATTTTTATAATACTAAAAATAATATTCTAGATAAAGGCATCGCGTTATATTTCAATGCTCCTAATTCTTATACTGGTGAAGATGTCTTAGAGTTACACTGTCATGGCGGGCCAGTAGTAATAGATCTTATTATTAAACAAGTTTTGTTTTATGGCGCAAGGTTGGCTGAGCCGGGAGAATTTACTAAGCGCGCGTGGTTAAATGGTAAAATGGATTTGGCTCAAATTGAAGCTGTGAGTGATTTAATCAATGCGACTTCTGAGCAAGCAGCAGTGGCAGCTGCTAATACTTTAGTAGGTAATTTTTCAGAGTTAATCAATTCTTTTTTAAATAAACTAATTTTTTTGCGAACTTATGTAGAAGCGTCTATAGATTTTTCTGATGAACAAATAGATTTTATGGCGTTAGGAGAAGTAAAAACAAAAATTACTGATCTTAAACAAAAATTACAAAATATTATTACAAATACTACTCATGGAGTTATCCTCCAGGAAGGTATCGAAATAGTCATTGCTGGAAAACCCAATGCAGGCAAATCAAGTTTATTAAATGCATTAAGCCGTAGCGAAGAAGCTATAGTAACAGACATTCCCGGGACTACGAGAGATTTAATTAGGGCTAAATTAAATATAAAAGGCGTGCCTGTAATATTAACCGATACGGCAGGTATAAGAAATAGCTCTGAAACCTCTGATACTATAGAACAAGAGGGGATAAATAGAGCAGTAAAAGCTATAGAAAAAGCTAATTTTTTATTAATAATAATAGACGGTAGTTTAGAAGAAAATAAGAGCTTAATTCAAAAAATTGTTAATGATAATAATACTTATATAACTAGTGACGAGATTAGGCAATTTGTAATAAATAATCTAGGATGCAGTATTAATATTACAGAAAATAAATTTTTATTATTAATAAACAAAATCGATAAATTAGATAAACTAGATAAATTAAATAAAAATCATAATAAAAACATAATGTTGATTTCCGCTAAAAATTCTTTTGGGATAAATGCACTAGAAGAAGAGATTCTTAATAAAATTGGTTACTCGCAGACTGGTGAGGGTAAGTTTATAGCACGGCGTAGACATTTAGAAAGTTTAATACGAGTTGAACAATGTCTGGATTCTAGTTTAAACTTATTTGATCATGGTAAATTAGATCTTATAGCAGAAGAATTAAGATCAGCACAAGATTTTTTGGCAGAGATCACTGGTGAATATAGCTCTGATGATTTGTTAGGTAATATTTTTTCTAGTTTTTGTATAGGTAAATAATGGGTAATAAAAATAGATGAATTACGCAGAAAAATTTGATGTAATTATTATAGGTGGTGGTCATGCTGGCACAGAAGCAGCACTAGCGGCCAGTAAGATGGGTGCAAAGACATTATTATTAACTCATAATATAGATACTATTGGACAGATGTCTTGTAATCCAGCTATAGGTGGTATTGGTAAGGGGCATTTAGTAAAAGAAATTGATGCTTTAGGTGGCATCATGGGTAAGGCAATTGATCAAGCTGGTATTCAATTTCGTCGATTAAACTCAAGCAAGGGACCTGCAGTTCAATCAACTCGCGCACAAGCTGATCGGGCATTATATAAAAAAGTTATTCGGGAATATGTAGAAAACCAGGAAAATTTAACTGTTTTTCAACAGCCAGTAGAGGATCTTATTTTAGGGGAAAATATAGCAGTAAAAACTCAAATGGGTTTAATTTTTTCTGCTAAAACTGTTGTGCTAACTGCCGGAACTTTTTTAGCGGGAAGAATTCACATAGGTAAAATGCAACAAACTGGCGGCAGAGCAGCAGAGCCTGCAGCTGTAAGCTTAGCGCAAAGTTTGCGTGAATTGCCATTTGAAATTGGTAGGCTCAAGACAGGCACGCCGCCAAGAATAGATGGCAAGAGTATTGATTACTCAGTAATGGAGGCGCAATACGGCGATAATCCAGTGCCGTTATTTTCTTTTGACCATCAAGATTTATCTATAGAACAAATCAATAGAATTATTCCTAAGCAAGTTTGTTGTTATATAACTTATACTAACGAGAGTACTCATAATATTATTCGTTCGGGTATATCAGAAGCCCCTATGTATAGCGGCCAAATTGCAGGTGCCGGTCCTAGATACTGTCCGTCGATTGAAGATAAAGTCATGCGCTTTGCCGATAAAGACCGCCATCAAATTTTTGTTGAACCAGAAGGACTAACGGTTAGAGAAATATATCCAAATGGTATATCTACTAGTCTATCTTTTGAAAAGCAATATGAGCTTGTGCGCAGTATCAATGGGTTTGAAAACGCTCATATAACTAGACCTGGATATGCTATTGAATATGATTACTTTAATCCACAGGGATTATACTCTACGCTTGAAACTAAAACTGTAAAAAATTTATTTTTTGCTGGCCAAATTAATGGCACAACAGGATATGAAGAAGCTGCTGCTCAGGGACTAGTCGCTGGAATAAATGCTGCTTTAAGATCAAAAGATCAAGAGTTGTGGCAACCTAAAAGACAGGATTGCTATATAGGCGTTCTGATAGATGATTTGATCACTAAGGGTACTATTGAGCCATACAGAATGTTTACTAGCCGATCAGAGTATAGATTATTATTACGAGAAGATAATGCCGATAAAAGACTAACCGAGCTAGGTTATAAATTAGGATTAGTTGATCAAGAACGTTGGGTTAAGTTTAATAATAAACAAGAAAAAATTGAACAAGAATTAAAACGATTAAAAACTACCTGGATCCAACCTGATAGTGCTGTAGCAATAAATTTAAATCAACATGTCCAAAACGAGCTTGTACGAGAATATAATTTATTAGATTTATTAAAACGTCCAGAAATTAATTATAAATTATTATTAGAAATGCTAGAAGATCCCGCTTCTACTTCTACGGCTGGGAAGACAGAATTTATAACTTTAACAGCTTCTGAAATAGAACAAATTGAGATCTTAGTGAAATATACTGGCTATATCGAACGTCAGCTAAAAGATGTAGCTAAGCAAAAAAAATATGAAGATTTAAAACTATCCCCAGACTTTGATTATAAAAGTATTTCTGGTTTATCAAATGAGATTAGGGAAAAATTAACCAAAGCAAAGCCTGAAACCATAGGTCAGGCCTCAAGAATCTCAGGCGTAACCCCAGCAG
>JAGOUU010000008.1 GCA_018061105.1 Gammaproteobacteria bacterium | reverse complement strand
CACGGCTAGATTTCTTAGCTGTTTTCTTTTTTGAGCGATTAGCCTGGCCGGTTTGATTAGACTTAGACCATTTTCTATCAGCTTCAGTCAATGCGTTATGCAAGTGATTCAACTTTGCTAAATGATTTTGATGATTAGCATGAGTATCTGTTGCTTGCTTATGTGCATTTTGAGATTTATTATGCGCATCAAAAGCTTGTTTTACTCGAGATTTGGCTGATTTAATATTTTTTGCTGTGGATTTCGTAGGGCTAGATTTATGTTTAGCCTCATGTTTTTTTAACGTATCTTGAGCTAATTTGTGTTTTTTAGCATGACTTTGCTGAGTAACCCTAGACGCAGCAACTTTTTTTTGAGCTTTAGAAACTAAATCTTTGGCCTGTTTTCTCGCTACTTGAAAATGCTGCGATATATTCGATCCTGGTAATCCTGTTTTTTTCTTCGAGGCTGCTTTTCTTGTTCTAGATGCGCTTGACATTGGTAATCTCCCTATTAATTGATTAATACATTATTAATGTATTATAAAAAAGTGTAGGCGATAACTTAATTAAATCAAGTTTAATTAGACAAAACATGTTTTTATAATAAAATTAACTCTTTCATCAGCGGATCTAGTCTGCTTTTCTCTAGCAAAAAAAATGCATCCGACAAAAAACACTCTTCTTTTTCACCTGAATAACATAACCTGATATGTTTGAAACCAGTAATCTTGTATCGTGCAAGATCTCGATCTTTTAGAGAACTTAGAGATCAGCATGTTTTTTTGCTACAGCAATGTAATTTTTTTATGCTTTGACTTTGCATGTAGCTATTTTAGACGCTAACCAGCTATTTTTTAGTCCGTTTTAGACTCAAAGTGCCCTTTTCAGATTTCTTTTCTCTGCTTTTAAAATCAGATGTAGGTTTTCCAGTTCTAGCTCTAGCTGGTCTTCCTGATCTTTCTGATCTATCAGAAGCAGAAGATTTACTGAATTCTTTTTTGCGATCTCTTCCACCTTCTCTGCTACTACCGAAATCTTTATTACTTCTTGAGCTTCTGAAATCATCTCCGCCACTTCTAGGACGCGATCTTGCACCATCTCTACTGTCTCTACTGCTGTTACCGTCTCTAGGACCTCTCGACCCTCTACTTTCACTGCTGCTAAAATCTTTTTTAAATCCCGTGCTGCGACCTTCGCTGCTGCCAGTTCTAGTACGCGATCTCGCACCATCTCTGCTGCCGCTAAAATCTTTTTTAAATCCACTGCTGTTTCCATCTCTAGGACTTCTTGATCCCCTACCTTCGCTGCTACTACTTCTTGTACGCGATCTTGCGCCATCTCTGCTGCCACTAAAATCTTTTTTAAATCCTCTTGCGCCATCTCTATCGCTAGAATCTCTAGATCGACCTCGTGTACCGCTATTTCTATCTCTGTCTCTGCGGGCATCAGGTCTTCTGCCAAAAGATCTGTCGTCTCTACGACCGCCACGATTATTGTCTCGAGAAGGAGCCTCTAAGCTTCTTAAACCTTCTGATTCATTTAATAACAATGGGGAATTACCATAGAATAAAATTGCAATAGCTGCAGCAATGTCTTGCATGCTATTGTCAGTATCTACAGATAATTTATGCAGAACGTCTGCCATTGCTTCAAGATTTTCTTTATGATTAATTTTTTCATTACAAGATTTAATAGTATTTAAAACTTTAGATTTAAAGCCTTCAATACGTTTTTTATTAATCTCAGCAACTGTCGGCATTTTATATTTCTCAATAGGAGTTTTTGTAAATCTTTCTACATATTTTAATTTTGAAACTTCTCCAGGGGTAACGAATGTTATAGCAGCCCCTGAACGACCTGCACGACCAGTACGGCCTATACGATGTAGATAAGTTTCTTCATCATGTGCCATGTCGTAATTAATTACATGTGTTATTCTATCTACGTCTAAACCGCGAGCGGCAACATCAGTTGCGATTAAGATATCAATACGACCTGCTTTTAATTCACGGATCGATCTCTCACGCATTTTTTGTTCAATGTCTCCATTTAAGACAATAGCCCTGTGGCCAGCTGCTAATAATTCCTCGCCTATAGTAATAGTTTCCATTTTGGTACGTGCAAAAACAATCATTGCGTCCATACCATCATGTTTGCTAATTTCTAAGATACGTAATAAAGCATCTATTTTATTGCTATAATTAACACACCAGTAATGTTGAGAAATTAAATTACTAGTTTCTTGTTTTGGCGCGATCTGAACTTTTACTGGGTTTTTTAAATATTTAATAGCTATAGCATTAATAGCACTTGGCATCGTAGCTGAGAATAAAGCAATTTGTTTCCCTTCTGGTGATCGCTCTAAGATCCAGTTAACATCATCAATAAACCCCATACGTAACATTTCATCCGCTTCATCTAATACCAAATGTTTAAGCTGAGAAAGGTTTAAAGTTCCACGTTCTATATGATCGATTACGCGCCCTGGCGTACCGACGACTATATGACTGCCTTGTCTTAGTTGTTTTAACTGTGTTCTATAATCTTGCCCGCCGCAGAGCGTCGCAATAGTAAGACCTTTCATCTTGCTAGAATACTTTTTAAATGAGTCTGCCACCTGAATTGCAAGTTCACGTGTCGGGGCTAAAATAAGAGCCTGGGGAAGACTGTCTTCTTCTTGATACTCATTACTAGAAACTTCTATTTTTGATAAAATAGGCAAAGCAAAGGCTGCTGTTTTGCCAGTTCCCGTCTGAGCTTGACCTATAACGTCTCTACCTTCCGTTAGAACAGGAATAATTTCAGCTTGAATAGGTGTTGGGTACTCATAACCAACTTCGTCTAAAGCCTGAATAACTAATTGATTTAGTGGCAAATCAATAAATCTTATTGAAGAGTGCTTATCAGTTTGGTTTAGGTCAATATTTTCAATAGATTTATTAGCGTTCGGACTCATATCAGTAGATCTCTTAAGATTTTGCAAGATTTTGTTAATGAACAAGACTAACAAAGTGGTGACAAAAAAGCAATGATTATCTTATATATTTATTTTTTTTTCAATAAGTTAAGATATTTAAAATTAATATTAAATCTTGTGTGATATGCTATATAATAGTACTTATAGATAACTATTAATAAATAAATATCTAAACAGTTTGGCGCTATGCTGTGGTACTCGTAAGTAGTATCGTTTTTTGAGCCTATAAGCTTTGAACGGGGTTCGGCGTGAGTGTATCGTTGTGCATGACTATATAAATTTAGTAAGCCTGAGCATACAACCGATGATCCCCCCCTGGTAGACAGGGCTCAAAGCGGATCTGCTACGGTACTGTGGGTGGCGTCATTTATTATGGAAAAAACTCAAATCCGGCAACTCATGCGAGAACGTCGGAACAATATATCCAATCAAGAATATCTTCATGCAGCTAAAAATTGCGCTGAAATTATTATCACCAATAAATTACTCGATAACTGTCAAAAAATTGCTTTGTATCTTTCACAAGACAATGAATTAGATTTATATTTATTACTTGAGCACTGCTTAAAACTCAAAAAAGAGTGTTACCTACCAGTTTTAAATAATAATAAATTAGATTTCGCTATTTATAATCATAGCTCTACTCTACAAACTAATAGATATAATATACCTGAGCCAGTTATGGATAATAAACATTCTAGTAAAATTTCCGCTAAAGAATTAGATTTAGTTTTCTTACCTTTGGTAGCGTTTACTAAAACTGGGCAAAGACTTGGCATGGGTGGCGGTTATTATGATCAGACTTTTGCATTCTTGGCAAATTCATCTAATAATGATAATAATAGTAATAATAACATATTAAAGCCAAAATTAATTGGTGTAGCATATGATTTACAATGCATGGACCAATTACCAGCAGACTCATGGGATATCAATCTAAATGGAATCATTACCGAAAGTGCTTATATCAAAATCTAAAATTAAACCCTGTCTATTTATCGCTATATATACAGTTTTGGGTTTGTTCTCAGTAAACACAATAGCTAAATCCATATATGAATGCAAAGACAGCTCAGGAAATATTATCTACACTGATGATCCGAAATCTACTCCAGATTGCACGACTACAGCTACAGAAAAAAAGGTAACCCCTTTACCCAGTTTCAGTCCTCCTAATAATGCTCAAATTAATAAACCAGCTGCCTCGAGATTAAAGATAAGAACTCCAGAAGACTCAGGAGTAACCACCGAGGACAGTACTGCAGAAGAAGCACCTCTTTATTCTCAAATCGTCATTACATCTCCTAAAGATAATGAAACAGTAAATAGTTGCGGTGGTGTACTAGATGTTAACTTTACGATTACTCCAAATTTATTCCCTGGGGATCTTGCAGTTGCTATAATAGACGGTCAACCATATGGCGAGCCAACTACAAGTAATACAGTTACAACGACAACTCTTGAGCGGGGTACCCATACAGCAGCTGTACAAATAGTAAGAAATAATCAAACGGTAAAACGTTCACCTGATATGAACTTTATGTTTATGCGTAATTGTGCTAAAAAACCATAATCATAATAAGATGAAAAATAAAATAAAAGAATTAAATGATTTAAATCATTTAATAGAAATTATAGACATCGTCGATCGAAATAATCAGGTTATTGGTCAGGCGAGTAAACAAGAAGCGCATAAAAATAAATTATTACATCGTTCGACTCATGTAATAATATTTTGGAATAACCTCATTTTTTTACAATTACGATCTGCTAATAAATCGCAATTTCTCAACAAATGGGATGTTAGTGCTTCTGGTCATCTGATTACTCAAGAAAATTATATTACAGGCGCCCAAAGAGAAATTAAAGAAGAATTAGGTCTAGATGTTTTATCTGAGCAATTAATCGAGATTGGAAATATTACTGCTTCAGAGGCTACGGGCTTTGAATTTATAAAAATTTTTCAGATTAATTATTTTGAACAGCCTTTAATAATTTTAAACCCCGATGAAATAACAACTGGCGGTTGGTTTAGTCTTGACCATATTAATAGTTGGTTAAAACTAAAGCCAGAAGATTTTGCTGGTTGTTTTGAGGTGATAATAAAAAATCTGTAACATTCATGCCTATAGATTTATAAGTTATAATTTATAGTTTTTATTTCAATTCACTTTCAAAACTTGCACTAGTTATTTTATCAGTCCTAAATAAAATCAGAAAACCATTTAAATGATCAATCTCATGCTGAACAATTCTCGCATGAAAACCACTAACAGTTTTTTCTATATACACATGATTAATTAAATCATAACCTGTGTATTTAATATTATTATATCGTTGAACTTGGCATCTGATTCCTGGCACACTCAAACATCCTTCATAGCTGTATATTATCTCGTTATCTAAAGGCATAAATCCTGGATTAGCTAGTATCTCAAATGGTACTGGCTTCTCGTTAGGGTAACGAGCGTTGGATTCAAAGCCAAACATCATAATTCTTTTGTTAATGCCAATTTGTGGTGCAGCAATCCCTACGCCTTTATATTCAAGCATAGTGCTTTTCATGTCTTGTAAAATTTTGGCTATTTCAGGATCATGAAAATCTTGTACTTCATCAGCACTTTGAATTAAAATTTTATTTCCCATTTTGACTGGATTGATAGTACTCAAAGCTTTCCCCTGTTATCTTATTTTTAAATGTCCAAATTAATAAATAAAAAGTATATATTACAATAAGTTTTACGGCCAAGTATATGAGAAAAGGGATTTTGGTGGTAAAGTTGATTTATTCAACAAAACCCGTCTATCTAGGCGGCTTCTGTTTGCTTAATTATAACCTATGTGTTATGATGCATACTAATATTACAACTAAATAGGAACAATATAATGAGTGGAAAAGATAGCGGAACTGTAAAGTTCTTTTCAGAAGATAAAGGTTTTGGTTTTATTACTCCTGATAATGGCGGCAAAGATTGTTTTGTCCATCACAGTGCAATTAAAGGCGGCTCTGGATTTAAAACGTTGAAAGAAGGCGATAAAGTAAGTTATGACACTACGCAAGGTCAAAAAGGCCCACAAGCTGAAAACGTTGAAAAAAGCTAATTGTTAGAAACTCGGTGCCGAAACTTTAGTGTCGGCACCGCAGCTTTAATTACGATAATGGCATCTAAGATCATACTGAGTGCCGGTGTCAGTATCAAAATAATCTATATGCTTTGCTTGAGTATCATTTATTTCAGCATAAGCCACGTAATCATTATTTCTTAACCCTTTCTTATTGATCCTCATTGCGCCAATCACTACAGTATTTTGCTCAAGTCCAACAAAATTGATACGTGCTTCATAGTCATAGTCTACATATGATGATAAAGTCAAATGAGTCGATGCAGTCTGTTCATTGCTTTCTAAAATATCATTAATAACTAAATTACCACTGACAATTATATCTCCAAAACGCGGACCAGCTATCTTCTGGAGCTCAAGTTCACAGTGATAAATTTTTAAATCTTGTTTATCGGTCATGTTAGGGACAGCATTAATACATAAAGATGTGCTTAATAATATTCCTAAAGCAATAGTTTTTTTCATAGGAAATCCTTTTAAATATTTTAATTCGATACAGCCCAGTATACATCACTGCCCTCACTATCACTATCACTATCACTATCACTATCACTATCACTATCACTATCACTATCACTATCACTATCACTATCAAATAATTATAATTTCTAAATATAGAATATCATATTAGTATTAATCTGCTTTTTATTTACTAGTTTGCAAATAAATTATATACTTCCTTCGTAAACCAACAACAAGGAGTATGTTATGCGTTTTGAGTTTTTATTGCCTGAATCAATGGGAGTTGTTACTAGTAGCGAAGTGACTCATATCTGGCTAAGTACGAAACTAGCAGATTTAGTACAACCTATCAATTACACTGTTCTATCACAATTAGCTGCAGAAACAAAAGATACAGATCCTGAAAATTATACAGCTGTGTTAGATTTGTGGCAGGCTATATTAGCCCTGCATCATGTAAGCATTAAAGAGAAAATTCACGCTCAAGAAAGAACAAACTCACACGGCTCAGGAGGCGGATACCTAGGAGAAGCAATCCTTGCGTCTTATCAAAAAGAACAACAATGGAATGAAAACGAGCAAGCAAAACTACGAAGTGCTGAAACTCCTGTTGAGCCGGCTTCTCCAACACCTTCTCCTGAAACCATGCAAACTGTAGCTTTAGCTACTAGAATTGCTGATCTAGAAGGCACTGTAGCACAACTGCAAACACAATTCACAACACTACAACAAACTCTAGTAGGATGTATGTGGTCAGGCTGGAGAGCATCAGGCACAGCATACGCTCCAGAAGGATCGCCCACTCCAGATCTTTGTCCTCGTTCAGATCTGCCAAATGCACACTTGCCAAGTCCAGATCCTTCATTAAGCAGAGAGTATAGCACTTTTACTCCTTAATAATGACTGTTAATAAGCCTAGTTCTAGTTACTACTAACTAGAACTAGGCTTAATTAGCTTGCATTTCTTTTTCAACTCTCATTACTCAACTTTATACAATAGTAATTTATCGACAAATAAAATTATTTATTTATAATATTTTACAGGGACGATAAATAAAGTTTTTATTAAGAGACAAGGATATGCCTCTAGGTGTCATCGGACATGGAATACCTGTAGCTCAACAATCTAGCACTTCTGCTACAGGATTAAGCAATTCAAGATTTACAGCAGCTCGTTTTCGAGAAATTACCGACGGCCAATACACACTTGGCGAGGCTCTAGATAAAGCAGAATGGGAAAAATTATTTCCTGTTAAAGATAAGATTGCAGAGCTCTTAAAAAAACAAATTTTCGTTCAACATTTTATTCTTAATACAGTAAGAAATATTATAAATGCTATAGGTTTCTTTTTTTTCCTATCTGCAGCAATAGGGTTATTTGCACGATTTCTAAGATTTGTCACCAATTCAACATTAAGCGCCAATGAAGACAATTTTGAGTCAGCAAGAGTGTTTACAGATATTCTTGGCTATTATTTAGCACCCGCTATTATTACGTTAAACGTTGCAATTACAGATCAAATTGTATTGTTCAAAAACAGAAAAAACGAAAAAGAAGATTATAAGCTGGCAATGAAAATTTATCTGGAAGAACGAGAAAAAATTGTTTCTGAGCATAATGTAACTACAGCTTTTTTCTCGCTAACAGAGATTCTTTACGAATTACAAGATCCACAATTTGATATCAATTACAGCATTAATATCATTAAAGTCAATCGAAGATTTAAAAAAATATTTGACTCCATTAAAATAAAAGATTCCGATCGTCATGAAATTTCAATAAAAAATATTAAAGATTTTACTAAAGATTATTTAATAAAAAATCTAAAAAATATTTTACTGCTCGACATATTCAAAGACATATTTGATCAAATTAGATCTCAACTTAAAACTGTAATAGATTCCAATCTACTTCATACTATTGCTGAATTATATAAAGACAAAATAGATAATGATAAATTAACTCAAGAATTTATATTAGACATAATTGGAATTGTATCTTCCAAAAAGGCTCAACCACGACTTTCTGAATATCTTATCACTATGCAACAAATCTTTGAACAAAGTGCTCACCCAGCTGTCGAAACTGCAGTGATTCGCCACTGGAACACCTCGAAAGAACAGCTAATCCACCCATATGAAGTTAATTTAATAACACTAACAGTAAAAATTTATAAAATAATGTGTGAATATGAGTACATCCATATACCTAAAAAATTAACTTGTAAGAAAAAAGATAAAGATAAAGATGAATACGAAGAAGCAGAATTAGTTTCCATATTACCAGATTTTATTTCTAAGCCTGCATCACCCATTATAACAATACGCACTGTGCGTCGCTCGACAGAGATCTCAACTTCTGTACGCGCCGCCCCAGCTGCCGCATCACTACCGTCAGAAACAATACCGCTGCCGCCACCACCTCCTCCTTGTGTCTCCCAATTACGGACTGCACAGCCTATTATGATCCCTGTCCCCTCCTCGCACAGATTAAAATGCATTGGACGTGATGCACACCACCATCCTGCCGCCGTTTCCGTTTATTGCCCAGCTGCTCCTGTAGATATTGCAGACGTAGAACAAGGTCTTAGACTGGTTAGACCAGGCTTATAGAAAATATTGTAGACAGTAATAATTTTTTAATTTATAGTTCTTAACCTATGCTACATATTGTTTTGTTTGAACCTGAAATCCCACCTAATACTGGCAATATTATAAGATTATGCGCAAATACTGGCGCCAAATTGCACCTAATAGAGCCCTTGAGTTTTGTTCTAGATGATAAGAAAATGCGTCGAGCTGGTTTAGATTATGTAGAGTGGGCTGAGGTTACTTTGCATAAAAATTTTGATTCGGCTTTATCGTCTATAGCATATAATAATATTTATGCTATTTCTACTAAGGGTAAAAATTTTTACCATAACATAAATTTTCAACCTAATGATATTTTATTATTTGGCCCGGAGTCTCGTGGTTTACCGAAAGATGTTTTAGCATACATAGATCAAATAAATCAAAATAATATTATACGGATTCCAATGGCGCCTAATAGCCGTAGTTTAAATTTATCTAATTCTGTTGCAGTAATATTATACGAAGTGCTGCGGCAAAATGATTTTTCTGGTTTAATCTAATAATTTTTTATTCCGCTCTCTGCGGCCGTGCAGCCAAATTTGCAATAGCTGCTTGCACCGGTAAATTATTATATAACACTTGATACGCTTGTTCAGTAATAGGCATTTCTAAATTGTATTTTACAGTCAAATTATAAATTAATTTAGTCGTAACTAAGCTCTCAACATTTTGGCCAATTTGCTCTAAAGCAGTAGACAGTTTTACACCACGGCCGATTAAATTACCAAATCTTTTATTCCGAGATTGATTATCCGTTGCTGATAGAACTAAATCTCCTAAACCTGCTAAGCCCATCAACGTAGTCTGATCAACACCAAGAGCCTCACCTAGAATTAACATTTCATGTAAGCCTCTAGTAATTAATGCTGCCCTAGCATTACTACCAAAGCCAACACCTTCACTGCAGCCTACAGCAAAAGCTAATATATTTTTAACTGCACCCCCCAGCTGCACTCCCATAAGATCACTTCGCGTATATACACGGAACCATTGATTATGAAAAAGCTTTGCAACAGAATGAGCCAAATTTAAATCTTCCGAAGCCAAAACTACTGCTGTAGGTTGCTTTTTAATTACTTCAGCAGCAAATGACGGACCAGAAAGTGTACAGAAAAGCTGAGAATGGCCACAAACTCTTTCAACAATTTGACTCAGCCATTGTGCCCCAGAATCAGTTTCTGCTAAGCCTTTAGTAGAATTGATAAAAACAATATGGGATAATTTTTTGCTTGCAATTATATTATAAACAGCTGTAATAGTCTCAAAAAAAACTTTGCTCGGTAATGCGATTAATAGATATCTCGTATCACTAGTTATTGCTTGATTCAAATCAGAAGTTACAGACAACCTATTTCGATAATTTTGATCAGGAAATATTTTATAATCTTTGTCTAAATTAGGAAAATATTTTTTATTGTAATTATTATTAACAAGATCAGAAAGTACAGCCTGATCACGGCCCCAAATGCAAACTTCCAAACCATTAGCAACGAGCACGGCTGCTAAAGCAGTGCCCCAAGAACCCGCACCCAGAACAGTTATCATTAATAAATTACGAGTTAGCAGCTTTTTTCTTGCTTTCTTCGTATAAAGCATCAAAATTAATTGGTGCTAATAGTAACTGCGGAAAGCCACCCCGAACCACTACATCAGAAATAACTTCACGTGCATAAGGGAATAATATATTTGGACAATAACTGCCTAATAAATGGTCTAATTGACCAGCTACACCACCTTCTATGCTAAAAATTCCAGCTTGTTTAACTTCGTTGATAAAAATAGTCTTTTTTTCATGAGTTAAAGTAACTGTGATGAATAAAACTACTTCATAGACGTTATTATCAACTTTTTCATTTTTTACTGATAACTCAATATTAACATCTGGTTTCCAATCTTGATTTACAAAAATTTTAGGTGTTTCTGGAGATTCAAAAGATAAATCTTTTACGTAAATTCTTTGGATAGCAAAATTCATAGCACCATCATTGTTATTAGCATTACCAAATTGGTTATCCATTGAATCGTTTCCAGCTCCATTTTTACCAAACATACTTACCCCTATATTTAAAATTAATTAATCACTAATCATTAACTGTAGGCAAGCTTTCCGCCTGCCAGGATTGCATACCGCCTTTTAAATAACCAACTTTTTTTAAGCCAGCACTTTTTAATTTAAATGCTTCTTGATTAGACTTTATTCCGTCTTTGCAAACTAAGATTACAGGTTTATCTTTTGATTTTAATTCAGAGGTAATTTTTTTTACCAAGAGATTACTGTCGTTAATTGACGAGAATTGATAATTTTTTGCTTGGCTAATATGCCCTTTGCTATATTCAGTAGCCGGTCGCAAGTCGTATAAAAGAGCTTCCTCGTAATTAACTAATTGGACCAAACTCGATGTACTTAATGGCTCTGGGCCATAAAATTTGATACGTATCTGCAAAGCGATTAAACAAATAAAGACACCCAGCCAAGCTAGAACCAATAATAGATTGTGGTTAAAAAAATAGAGAAGATCTTGCATAACCTAAAAAAGAAAGAAAGTTAAAGAGAAGATTGTAGCTAATTTTTCCCTGATAAGCTAGTTTTGTTTAAATAGGTGTTTAATGGCTTAATAACTTTAACTCGTCAATATTTATGTAAGAATCTAAGCTAATTTTATATTTTTTCGCAAACCCTGAATTAACTTCTAAAACATAGTTATAGGGTGCAGTGGGAGCATATTTTATTTTCGTATCCAAAGGCTTAGTATTTTCATGGATTGTAATAACCTTGCCTGTGTTATCTAGAAAAATCATATCAAGGCTTACAAAAGTATTTTTCATCCAGAAACTATCGTGACTCGGTCTATCATAAACAAACAACATAGCACATTCTTTACAAAGCGTTGGTCTCAACATTAAACCACGAGACTTATTTTCTGGAGTATCGGCAATCTCAATAGTTTTCAATTCTAAATCTTTAGGAGAAAGTTTATTTACAGCAGATACAACAGGCCCTGTTGAATCTGCTGCTACATTCGTAAGAGCTGTAAGATCACAAAACCATAAGACAGGTAATATTAATAATAAAGTAATAGCTAAAAAGTTTATTTTTTTCATATCTAAATATAAGCCTGTGTTATCTAGTGTTATCTTAGTGTTATCCCGTGGTATGATTAGCAATTATAAATTATCTAAATAATATTTTATGAATCCTAAATCGCCATTTGCATTAATTATTATTGATGGCTTCGGCTATAGTGACCCAACTGAATCAGATGAGTCAATTAAATATAATGCCATCGCTCAAGCAGAGACTCCTGTCTGGGATCGTTTATGGAACGAAGAACAACACTGCTTATTAAATTGTAGTGGTAAAGCCGTTGGTCTGCCAGATAATCAAATGGGTAATTCTGAAGTTGGTCATATGAACATCAGTGCTGGGCGTGTTATCTATCAAGATCTGACAAAAATAGACTTAGATATAGCTTCTGGTATGTTTTTTGAAAACCCAGTATTGATAGATTTAGTTACTGATTCTGTTGATAACAATCGGGCTTTACATATCTGTGGATTAGTTTCTGACGGTGGTGTACATAGCCATTTACATCACTTTATTGCTCTAATAGAGCTTGCAGCTAAATATAAACTTAAAAAATTATATATTCATGCTTTTCTAGACGGGCGAGACACCCCCCCAAAATCAGCTTTAAATTATTTATTAGAGCTGCAACAAGCATTGAATAACTTTAATACAGGCCAAATCGTTACGTTAGTCGGTCGCTACTATGCTATGGACCGAGATAAACGCTGGGATCGAGTATCTCTAGCTTATAATTTACTAACACAATCACAAGAAAACCCAGAAAATAGCCAATTTTATTATTTTTCTGATCTGAGCACAGCTATCAATAAAGCATACGAACGGGGGGAAACTGACGAGTTCATCAAACCTACTATTCTAACCTCTGATAAGAACTCTGATATAAATTCTAGTATTAAATTAAATCACTCGGATAATTTAATCTTTATGAATTTCCGTGCTGATCGCGCACGTCAACTGAGCCAAATGTTAAGCAAATATAGTTTAAATAAATTTGTTACTTTGACTCAATATGAAGCTAATCTGATACCAGATAAATATATAGCATACCCACCTATGTCTTATAATAATATGCTAGGTGAGTTTCTTAGTAAAAATCATTGCACGCAATTAAGAATTGCTGAAACTGAGAAATACGCGCATGTGACTTTTTTCTTTAATGGTGGCAATGAGCAGCCTTTTTTAAACGAAGATCGCATTTTAATCCCTTCACCTAAAGTTAGTACCTATGATCTCAAACCAGAAATGAGCGCTTTTGAACTAACAGAACAACTTTGTCACGCTATTGAGAGCAATAAATACGACGCTATTATTTGTAATTATGCTAATCCTGATATGGTTGGGCATACTGGTGATCTAGATGCTACTATTAAAGCTATAGAAGTTATAGATAGATGCTTAGGCAAGATTGTTAGTTCAATAAGAAAAATCAAGGGACAAATGTTAATTACAGCAGATCATGGCAATGCAGAATGTATGTACGATTCACATACTCAACAAGCCCACACTGCTCATACTAATTCATTAGCACCTTTATTATATTATTCAGCTGATCCTAATAAGCAAGTCGAACATGTAGCTGGAAATCAAGAGGAGAGTAGCCTGATTGATATCGCCCCTACCATGTTACATTTAATGGGTTTACAACCACCCTCTGAAATGACAGGGAAAATATTATTTAAATTAAATGAACAAAACAATACTTACTCTTATTAGCACTACTTGTTTAGTTTTTTCATTTTGTGGTCTTAGTATTGCTCTGGCTGCAAATGATAATACCTCTTTACAAAAAATAAATGCTCTGCAAGATAAAATTTTATTAGATAACCAAAAGCTATCTCAATTAGAACAAAAAATTCTAGAATTAGATACAAATATTTCTGAAAAAGCTAAAGGTATCGAACAGCTTAATCAAGTTATCAAAAAAATTGTTAATGCCAAATTAGATCTGCAATATAAAAAAAGTCAGCAATTTGATATTTTATATTTTCAGAAAAAACAATTAAACATGCAGCTCAAAACTACTTATGTCATACATAGAAATAATAATATTCAGAAATTAGGAAATATTACGAATATTCAGCAGCTACATAGATTACTGAACTATCTGGAAAGTGTTAACAACAGCAGCGTAATTCAAATTCAAAATATTAGAAATTCATTAGCTGAATTAGATAAACTCGATAATAATTTAGATTTATTAAATCAAAAACAGCAGCAGTATAAATACAAAATTAGCCAAAGCTATAATGCTCTTAAAGAGCTTAAAGAAAGTAACTTAAAATTTAAACAAAATTTAGTATCCTCCATAAACAAAGATAAAGCCAAGTTAAGTTTTTATGAAGAAACTTATAATAGTTTGAATAAATCTTTATCTAATCAAAACAATGTTGATACAAAAGATACTATAAGTACCAGTAAATTTAATAAAAACAGTCTATTTACACGTGCTAAAGGCAACTTAGCCTTACCTGTCGAAGGCATGATTGACGATGCTTCTGCAACTGATAATACTAGGAAAGCTATTTTTATTAAATCTCCTGAAGGTCAAAAAGTCAGATCGGTATTCGACGGTCAAGTTGTCTTTTCGAATTGGCTGCGTGGGTTTGGGTTTCTCACTATAGTCAATCATAAAGACGGCTTCATGAGCTTATATGGACATAACCAAACATTACTGAAAAAAACAGGTGATAAAGTAAAAACAGGTGAGATTTTAGCCTTGACTGGAGCTAGCGGCAGCACACAAGAGCCTGGTTTATATTTTGAGCTTCGCCACAATGGCAACACGCTTAATCCCTTAGCTTGGTTAAAAATTGAGTCTAGCAGATCCATAGGATAGATAAGATAAAACCCCGAGAAACTTATTTAACAAACTTATGTTTAATTACTAGAAAACTTTGCAATTACTCCCAAATACCAAAATACTTACTATACTAAAGCTATGTTACAAATAGCTTTCGATTTATAAAAGCTAATCTAACAGATATAAAAAAATATAATAATAAAAATAAATTAAAATTATAAACTATTACTGAGTTCACTATGGCAATCAAATATAAGTTAATTTATATCTTTTTCTTTACATCTGCTTTAGCCTCACCTATATATGCAGGCCAACCTGTTCCACAGACAGAAGCAGCAACTGAAGAAACACCATCTAGCTCTGCAACTGAAATTCCGTTAGAGCAATTACAAAATTTTGCCAATGTCGTGAATACTATAAAACATTTTTATGTCAAACCTGTCAATGACAAAGAGTTATTTGATAATGCAATCCGAGGCATGTTAGCAGGCCTTGACCCTCACTCTGGGTTTCTTGATAAAACTGAATTTGAAGAACTTAAAACAAGCACTACTGGTAAATTTGGCGGTCTTGGTATTGAAGTAACAATGGAAGATGGCTTTGTAAAAGTTATTGCTCCTCTTGATGATACACCTGCTCATAAAGCTGGAGTAAAACCTGGTGATCTTATTGTTAAAATAGACAAAACTCCTGTCAAAGGCCTTTCTCTGAAAGAAGCAGTGGATCTCATGCGCGGTAAGCCAGGCTCAGAGATTGCCCTTGTCATCGTCCGTCAAAACGCAGCAACGCCTCTAGAATTAAAAATTGCTAGAGATATCATCAAAATTAAAAGCGTAAAAAGTGAAATACTTCAAGACTATTATGGCTATATAAGAATTTCTCAGTTCCAGGCTGATACTGAAGAAAATGTTATTAAAGCTTATAATGATCTGAAAACCAAAGCTAAAGATCAAAAATTACAAGGGCTTGTTTTGGATTTAAGAAATAACCCGGGCGGTATATTAACAGGAGCTATTAAAGTCTCTGATATATTTTTAGATAATATTAAATATAAAAATAATCCAGTCATTGTCTCTACAAAAGGTCGAATTCCTGATTCTGATTCTAGCTCTAATATGATGGATGGCGATTTGACTAATAATCTTCCTATCGTTGTGCTAGTGAACAAAGGCTCTGCATCAGCATCAGAAATTGTAGCGGGTGCACTACAGGATCATAAACGAGCCATTATTATGGGTACACCAACTTTTGGTAAAGGCTCTGTTCAAACAGTATTGCCACTGAAAGCAGATCGTGGTCTGAAACTTACTACTGCTTTATATTATACACCTTCTGGCAAGTCCATTCAGGCTATGGGCATAACGCCAGATATTATCGTAGATGATCTTGAGGTAAAAAACCGTGATAAAAAATTTAGTGATATAACAGAAGCAGATCTTAAAGCACATTTAGCAAATGGTAATTCTGATACTAAAGATCAGCTTAAATTAAATATAAAAGTTGAAAGTGATAAAACAGAAAACAAACCTGCTAATCCAGCTCCGGATCAAGATCAGAATCAGGATAATCCAAAAGATGCTAATAATGCAGATGCGTCAACAGATAGTAAAACAGATAAAACTAAATTTAGTTTAGCAGAAGAAGATTATCAGCTTAATGAAGCAGTTAATGTCTTAAAAGGGTTAAGTGTAACTAGTAGAAATTAGATTATCGTTGTTTTCGTGACAGAGCCCCTACTGTGTACTGTGTTAGAGGTTTTCTGTCACAACTCCGAGATTTAACTACTCCTAAACGCCTGCCCAATTTCACGTTCTTTTAGAATTTGTATTTCTACTTGTGCTTTTGTTAACGCTTGTCTCGTAGACCATTCAAAAATAATGCTACTAAAAATAAATAAACACAACAAATCTATTCCAAAGGGCAGATAACCTTGACCACCAAAGCTTATATCCCCTGCATAAGAAATAACTGCTAGGCCAACAAGATATCCCCAGATCCAAGAAGAATGTGCAAAAGCTAAAAATGGCTTATGATCTTTATCTTGAATGACTCGATAAATATATAAATAAATTAATCCAACACTAAGTGCTAAATACATTTTTGAAAGCGTATGCCAACCTGTCCAATAAGCAATAAGATTTAAAAAGATAAATACTAATCGAGAGATTAAACCATAAAATGGTAATCTAAAAGGTCTTGCTTGATCAGGCACTTGCTTTCTTAAAGTATATAAAGATATAGGTGCTATAGCATGCGAGACAACTAATGCTGCAATAATCAAACTAATCATTTCTTGCCATCCAGGGAATGGGACTAGCATAATTAAACCAAAAATTAAATTTATTAAAATTGCATAATAGGGCGCTTCTTTATTGTTTAACTTTAAGAAAAACTTAGGGAAATACCCATTTACCGCCATTGCATAATTTATTCTAGCATTAGTCGTTACTACCATGAGCGCACTACCAAATGGAGAGATTAGCGCATCAAAAAATATAATTTTAACTAATAAAGACAAGCCAAGAATACTTGCGATAGCAACAAACGGACCGCTGTCAGAGCCTTGTTTAACACCTAGATAATTACTAAATGAAAAATTAGACCAGCCGTTAGTTAATAATTCTGGCGGCATGCTTGCAATAAAAGCAGTCTGCACCAAAGTATAAATAACCATACAAATCAAAATAGAACCTAATAACGCTAGTGGCAATGTTACCTGTGGGTTTTTGACCTCACCACCTAATTCTACTGAATGCCGAAACCCAAAATAAGAAAAGATGATACCAGCTAAAGGCAACGCCTTAAGCATATTTTTAAAATTTTCAGATGAGTCTACTTCTGCTACAGCTGTAAGATTCTCCCAATGAAAAGCGGTGTTCATTAATACGATAGCTACTAATATTGGCACTAATAATTTTACATAAACTAAATACTTATTAAACTGCGTCGCAAATCGAATACCTAAAATATTAACATAGCTCATAAGAACTAATAAAATTATTGCAGTAATTATACCTAGTGCAGACAAATGAGTAGCATAATTCGGAGTAATAGTTATCAATTGGGGATAATAATTAGCACTATATTGCAACAAAGCTTGCACTTCTGCTGTCGGGATTAAAATGTAGGCTACCCATGTAATCCATGTCATGACAAAGCTAACAAACCCCCCATGGCTAAATTGTGCGTAACGTGCAATACCTCCTGTAACTGGCAGCATAGCTGAAAGCTCAGCAAAAACTACTGCTATAACCATAACTATTAGACCACCGACTACCCATGATAAAATAGCTATTGGACCTGCAATTTTTGCCGCATGCAGAGGCCCCAACATCCAGCCAGAGCCAATCATAGCTCCAACCGAAACAAATAATAAGCCTAACCAATCGATTACTCGTTTCATGTTATATATTTTTAAATATTTAATTAATTTTATTTCTCATGCTATCGTAAAATATAACTATTATCTACTGCTAACTTAATTTAAGTTAATCTAATTATCCCTAATAACAATATTAGAAGTAAGATTAACTAAGTAATTACTATACTTATTATTTGGCAGTTTGGCTAAATAATCCAAAGCAATATTTTGCTGCTTAATAACTTGATTTATACTTTCAGCTATTGCAGCCGTCTCATGCAGATTATTTTTTAGTTCTTGAAAATCTAGTCCAGAGAACTTATGAGAGCGCAATTTAGTAATCACAGTTTTAAATTTACTAGGCGCTCGCGATTTAAAATAAATCATGGGCAATGTTAATTTACCCTCAAGTAAATCATCGCCAATGTTTTTGCCAATTATATTCGAGCTTCCCAGATAATCTAATAAATCATCTTGAATCTGAAATGCCAAGCCTAGATGCAAGCCAAATAAACGTGCCTGATCTATAGCCTCAGATGTATTATTTGATATACATGCTGCCAGCTCTGTAGCAATTGAAAATAATAAGCCTGTTTTGGCCTCAATAATTTTATAATATTTTTCTTCTGATAAATCTGAGGTATTTTTATAGCGTAATTGCTCGAGCTCGCCTTGGACCATATATTTTGCCATCTTAGGGATTGATTTAATCACTTGAGTATTCTTAGTATCTGCTGCTAACCCAAAAGCTATAGTCGATAACCAATCACCAGCAATAATACTATTGCGTGTTCCCCATTTTAGATGGGCGCTAGTCTTATTGCGACGCATTGCTGAATTATCAATAATATCATCATGTAGCAAAGTAGCTGTATGAATCATTTCTAGAGCAGCAGCTAGTTTAATATGATTCTCGCCTTGATAAGAAAACAATTTTGCAGTTAATAATAATAATAAAGGTCGTAGACGTTTGCCACCTGAATCGAATATGTATTTAGAAATTTCAATCAGTAATTGACATTCCGTATCAAGTAATCTATCATTTATTATATTATCTAACTTATGAATTACTTCTTGTAGCAATTCTTTAAGATTTAAATTTAGATCTGGATAATAAGTGGTTTGATTCGTGCTCATTATGTAATTTTATGATGTCGGAATTTTTTATATTAACTTAAATTACCCTAAATTAACATAACGTACCGTACCGTATAACGGTTAAACTTTAATTCATATGATTAAGATTAAGATTAAAAAAAGCAGAAAAAAAATTATTTACGCTATCTCAGCTATTATATTGTTACCTATTATAGTATTGCTTTTGATATTTACTTTTGTTAATCCTAACAGTTATAAGTCACGTGTTATTGCGATTGCTAGTAGCACGATTCACCGAGAAATTACTATCGATGGCGATCTCAAATGGAGTATATTTCCCTTAGGGATAACTTTAAACGACTTTAAAGTTGCCAATGATCCCATATTTACACCACAATATATTGTAACCGCCAATCAAGCCACGATAAGTCTAGAAATATTACCTTTATTATCTGGTAATTATCATATTAAATTTCTTAATCTTAAAGACACCGTAATTAATTTAGCCAAAAATAAAAATGATTATACTAATTGGCAATCTATTTCAAATACTTCTAATACTGAAGATAAGAATTCAGAAACCACACCCCAGATTAAATCAGCGACTCAATCTTATTCATCTGCGTTCTCAATCAGTGAGATAAAAATAACCAACGGTGTTTTAAATTGGGAAGATCCAGAAGAACGTATAGAATTTAAAAACATCAATCTCCAAGGCAATGACCTTGATTATCTTGGCACAAGTCCCATTAGACTAAAAGGTTCTTTTGATACTTATGTAAAATCTCAACAAGCTAATATAAAAACTAAATTAGATCTCAAAGCCAAGTTAGTACAAAATGATACAAATACTTTAGATAAAATAGATATCGATTTATACAATTTATATTTTCAACTGGGTGGTAATTCATTTCCTAATAATCCAGAATTTACTATAAAAAGTAAAGCTCAATTAAGCCCTTCTTCTAAAAGTTTTAATTTTTCTGAGTTACAAGCAAATTTAAATAATTTAGAGCTTACCTCTGATCTAAATGGCATTTACGATCGTGACAACCCAAGCGCCACGTCAATCAATGGCAAAATACAAATTACTGATGGCGATCTTGATGCATTTTTCAAAGGGTTAAATACTGATGTACCAACAAATTTTTATAAAAAACTCTTAGGCACTTTAACATTTTCTACAAAAAATAAATTTATTTCTATCAATCCATTAGATATCAAATTAGATAAAGACCATCTAAGAGGTGCCGTCAAAATTAATACAGCAACTGCTCCCTATGCTGTAACTGCTAGTATCAAATCAGACACTTTAAACATTGATAAATTATTAGCTAATAAGACGACAACTAAAGAATCTAAAAACTCTTCTAAATCTGCGAACTCTGCGAACTCTGCGAACTCTGCGAAAGCAGAGCAGAAAAAAAATAATCCTGACGAAATTTTCAGTAGCAGTACTCGAACAGCTTTGAAAAACTTAGATTTCAATATTACTGCTAGTATAAATAATCTTATCTACAAAGAGTTAGCTTTAACCAATTTTAGCAGCAATGTAAATATTAAAAATCAAAAAATTAATAGCCAAACGAAATTTATTGTCTACAATGGCCCAGCTGTTTTAAATACGAGTATAGATTTAGTTCCTGCTAGCCCTTCTTGGCAAGGTAAATTTAGTATTAATAATTTTCAAATCGAAAAATTCATGCGAGAAAAGCTTGATTCAAAACGCTGGATCGGTAACACAAATCTAAATTTAGATTATCAAACTGTCGGCAATAATTCTCAGCAATTATTAAATAATTTAAATGGCAATGTTTCTTTAGAGTTAACCAATGGCTACCTTAATGGCATAGATTTATTTAATATTTTTTCTATGGTTAATAATAAACTAGATGTTAGCCCAGATCGTATTATAAACCTCGCTAAATCTGCTCTGAGCTTATTAACAAAACACCCAAGTCTTGTTAATGACGATAAAACCAAGCTATTAGACATGGAAGCAACTGGCAAAATTACTCAAGGTATTTTATATAATAACGATCTACTAGCAGACACGCCATTGTTAAAAGCCACAGGCAAAGGCCAAATAAATATTCCTAACCATACGATAAATTACACCGTGTTTTTAACCGACAAGTCCAATAAAGCCAATCTCAATATTCCTATTGTGTTAACAGGAGATTTATTTGAGCCTAACTATGACGTAAACGTCGCAGCTTTATTAAATAGCGATTTGTTTAAATCTATTTTAAGAAAAAACATTAAATCACTTCCAAAAAATTTAATGCTTGATAAAATTCCTGTAATTGACAACATTTTGGAGAGGTTATGAGCCGTTTAGTCTTTTGTCGAAAATTAGATGCTGAATTAGAAGGACTTTCTAAAGCTCCTTATCCTGGTGAACTAGGCCAAGAAATCTACGATCATATTTCAAAAAAAGCCTGGGATGAATGGCTTAAGCACCAGACTATGCTGATCAACGAGTATAGACTTAGTTTAATCGAGCCAAAAGCACGTGAGTTTCTTGAAAAAGAAATGGTTACCTTTTTGTTTCATGGCGGTGCAGATAAACCAAGTGGTTATACACCTGAAGAGTAAATTAATTATAAAATATTATATTAAATAAATAGATGTCTTATTTATACGGTGTACACAATACAAAATTTGGCGATTATGTCATCGCCATAGATTCAGAAACGCATAATATTCTAGCTGGAGAGTTTATTACTCCTAGTAATCAAAATAATCTCGAACAATTTATAGCTAATTTTAAAAAAATTTATAAAAATGAAATTGATCTACAATTAGATCAAGAAACTACCGCTGAATATATTACACAGATTTTTGTTTATAATAAGACTAATCTGCCTATAGAACTAATTGGCACAGAGTTCCAAATTAAGGTCTGGCAGGCATTGCGCAAGATTCCGTTTGGCCAGACTGTCTCTTATCAGTCCATTGCTGAGCAAATTAATCACCCCCGAGCCGTCCGTGCTGTAGCAAGTAGCATAGCACGTAACAAAATTGCTTATCTTATCCCTTGTCATAGAGTAATTAGAAAGACAGGTAAGTATCACAAGTATAGGTGGGGAAGTGAAATAAAAAAAGCGATGATTGAGTCAGAGCAGAATCCTGTTGACACTGTTCATTAATTATAGTTTAATTCTATTTCGTCCAAACAAGGCCTGATAGCTCAGTCGGTAGAGCAAAGGACTGAAAATCCTTGTGTCGCTGGTTCGATTCCAGCTCAGGCCACCAGTTAAATTCTGTATCTGATAAAATAACTAGCTTAGTCATATATATGCATTCCTTGCTTATGTAAATTTTAGCTTGTATAAGTATTGAGAAAAAGTTCCCTTAATGCTAGTCTTACGATAAATATCTGATAATTACTACTATCAGCGGTAAGTTAGATTGATATCCACGAGGGGTTCTATAATGAAGCAGCTACCAATCGGTATAGATGATTTTAAAGAGCTAATACAAAATGATTATCATTTTGTCGATAAGAGCCTATTTATTAAGGATGTTATTGCAGACGGTTCTAAAGTAATTTTAATCACTCGTCCAAGAAGATTTGGTAAGACTATAAATATGTCTATGCTGGATTATTACTTTACTAATAATTCAGATCAAAAGTTGAATTTATTCGCTAATCTAGAAATTAATAAACACAAAGATCTGACCTCTAAACATTACCACAAATATCCAACTATTTTTATAACTTTCAAAGACATTAAAGCAGATGATTATGACGCAGCTATTGGTATGTTTAAATTCACGATGAGTAAACTCTATGAACAGTTTAAGTCACAAGAATTATTAAATACATTAAGCGCCGCTGAATTAGAGTACTTTGAACGGATTATTGACAATAAAGTATCAGATATTACCGAACTGAAAACATCTTTAACTAAACTAATTGATTATTTGTATAACCTATATAATAAGGAAGTAATAGTATTAATTGATGAGTACGACACCCCTATACACGCGGCATATAGTAATGATTACTACGATGACTTTATTGAAGTTTTTAAAACTTTCCTTGGCATAGCACTTAAAGGAAATAAACAACTACATAAAGCGGTAATTACAGGTATAACAAGGGTAGCACAGGCCAGTATTTTTTCTGAGTTAAATCATTTTGAGGTATATTCAGTATTAAGAGAGGATTACGGGCAATATTTTGGCTTTGCTGAAGATGAGGTTGTGAAATTATTGAAAAAACTTACTATAAACGGTGATCTTGATGAAATTAGAACGTGGTACAACGGTTATAAAATAGGACAATATACATTATATAATCCATGGTCTATATTAAATTACTTAAAGCAAAAAGGTGAGTTTGCGCCATACTGGTTAAATACCTCCGATAACAGAATAATTAAAAGCCTGATTAACAAATCAAAGCCAGTTATTAAAAGTGCACTATTAGATTTATTACAAGGTAAAACTATAGAGCAGCCTCTACAAGAAAATCTAGTCTTTCAAAACTTAGAAAAAAGTGAAGAAGCAATATGGGCTTTATTATTATATTCCGGATATTTAACTATTGAATCCAAAAAAAGGGAAGGCCGTAGATTAATAGCTGGCTTGTTTATACCAAATAAAGAAGTAATGCATATTTACGATGAAATAGTTGAGCGTTGGTTTGGTAATGCTTTGAGCCTGGAAGAATATGACAAATTTATTAAAAGTCTCATTAAAGGTGATCTAAAAACGTTTGGGAAAGTATTATCTGATTATATAACAGAATCTGGTAGCTATTTTGATTTTAATGCCAACACGAAAGAACAGGTTTTTCATTGCTTGATCCTTGGGTTAGTTTTGGGCTTGCGGGAAAATTATGTTATAAAATCAAACCAGGAAGCAGGCTATAGGCGTTTTGATGTAGCATTAATACCTAAAGATAAAGATAAAACAGGGATACTTATTGAGCTTAAAACAGCTGATAAGGAATCTGAATTAGATGCTATGGCCAAAACTGCCTTGGAACAAATCAATGATAAAAAATATTCCTTGATATTTACAGATCACAGTGTTGAAAAGATATTGTTAATCGGGATAGCTTTCTGGGGCAAGAAATTAAAACTATACTCTTCTAATGATAAACTCGAGGATTTAGAATAGCTATTTTAAATAGAAGGCCCCCAAAATATGCTAATTAAACTAAAAGCCGTTCGCCATCATATACATATAGCTATTATATTATGTTTGAGTAGTCTAAAATGCTATCCACTTAATTTTCTAACTGTAATTACACATCCAGATGTTTCTCATAGCAAAATCTTTAGACCATTATTCTATGAGAATGATAAATTTTTATTCTATAAAGGATTAAAAAGCGATAAGAATATAGTTGGATATTACAAATTAGATCCTGCTTTAGGCTGGGTGCATTATAAACTTGATTTAACAAATGAACTTTTAGATATTGCTAGTGGTCCCAACAATACGATTGCTGCGTTGTTAAATGCCGAAGGGCTAGGGACTTTTGTATCAACAACAAAAGACATTAAATCATGGCAGACACAACATTTTATCACGAATAGCTATGATGTAATTCTAAATAGAATAAAATTACATGGGGTAGATAATTTAATTGTATATGATTTTTATCAAAATTTTCCAACTAATCTTAAAAATATTATTTATAGTTCCAATGATGGATTTCAATGGACAACCCATGAACTTCCATTCCCATGGACATGGGCATCTTGGGATTTCAATATAGAACATAAATATGTAGGAGAGGTTTTTAATGAATTTATTTCATTACAATATGTCCCTAGTCTATCAGCAGTAATATTTTTTGTTTCGAATGACTTCATTCACTGGAGTAAAACTGCGATTCCATTTAACAACGATAGAATTGATAAGGTATTTAATAATACAAACATTTTTGCTGTAACAGTAAAAAATGAACAAAAAAATTACCATAAGTTATGGGTTACATTCGATTTACAGTCTTGGGTTGATTTTTTATTGCCATTTAATACCGAATTAAATGATTTCCAATCATTTAAAAACAATAGATTATTAATGTTACTTAATCACGAAAATAATTATTCTGCAGTGGATGATAAAGCTACTGAACTGGTCTTACTTAATATGGAAAATAAAGATTTTAAAATACTGCAAAAGTTTGATGGCAATGTTACCAATTTATCATATGTCAATAATGACTTATATTTAAGTGGTGATTTTATTAATCCTGTAGATAACGTACGTGCAGCTTTAGCTATTGTAAATTTAGATTAATCATGGAACGTATTGAGGATATTGAACAACATATTAAAATACTAGAAAATCGTCTTGGGATTTTAGAGAATGAAAAGCTAGCTATTTTCTGGCAGATTGCATCGAACATATCATAGCAAAAAAGAAGTCATTGTTTATGATTACGCAGATAATAATGTCGAATCATTAGTCAGAATGTCTGAGAAGAGAATAAAAGGTTATAAAAAATTAGGCTACACTATACAACGCTGATAAAGATTACTATCAGCTATTTAAAAAAATGAATAGAATATACCCGAACAACAACTATTAAATTTTATTAGCACATCAAGGGACCATTCAAAATGAGCAAATCAACATGTCCAAAACCATTATTTGATAGCTTGCAAAATCTGCTAAATAATGAGCTAGTATATGAACTAGATATGGATATGGATAATTTTGATGATTATAATTACGCGCGCGAGTTTTTATTGATGTTTCGTGGTAATGATGCTACGTTCAACGCGTATCGAAGAGAAGTTGAACGCTTACTACAATGGTGTCACATAAAAGCACATAAACAGCTAAAAGAGTTAAGACGTGCCGATTTTGAACTATACTTAGATTTCTGCAAAAACCCACCAAAATCATGGATTGGTAACAAAAAAGTCCCCAGATTTATTGATGCGAATGGTAAAAGAATACCGAATCAAGATTGGCGACCTTTTGTTGTTACTTATAGTAAAGTTGAAGTAGCAAAAGGTAAAATATCAAATACAGATGATTATTCTTTATCTGAAAAAGCATTCCGTGAAATATTTTCTGTAATCAGTAGCTTCTATAATTTTTTGATTCAGGAAAATCATACAGAAATTAATCCAGCACTTCAAATAAGACAAAAGAACAAATATTTCCGCAAAGAAAATAAATCATCTCATATAATCCGCAAATTATCAGATTTACAATGGGGTTATGTAATTGAAACAGCTGAAATAATGGCACAAGAAAATCCTGACAAGCATCATAGAACATTATTTATAATGTCTGCCCTATATGGAATGTATCTTAGAATTTCTGAATTATCAGCCAGTAAACGATGGACGCCAACTATGGGCGATTTTTTTAGAGATCCTGATGGTTTATGGTGGTTTAAAACAATTGGCAAAGGCAATAAAGAACGAATTGTTTCTGTTAGCAATGATATGTTAAAAGCTTTCAAACGATTTCGTCAAAGTTTAGGCTTAACATCTCTGCCCTCACCTGGCGACAAGACCCCACTGATCCCAAAATTAACTGGTAAGGGTGCAATGAAAAGTGTTCGTACCATAAGAGAGTTAGTACAAGAATGTTTTGATCAAGCCGCCGAGCGACTTAAATCACATGGATTAATCGATGAAGCTGAACAAGTCATGGCTGCTACAGCACATTGGCTACGTCATACTGGTATTTCCGATGATGTAAAAATAAGACCGCGTGAACATGTCAGAGATGATGCTGGTCATAGTTCTGGTGCTATAACAGATAAGTACATTGATGTTGAAAAGCGCGAACGTAATGCCTCAGCGAAAAGAAAAAAGATCGTACCTGAATGTATGGCTAATGATACAAATCAGTAAATTAAACTCCATTTTTAATGGTCATGATTTTAAAAGGAAACGAATGGGACTTTTGGACCGGTTATGCACTTGGACCCTAATTTCAAATTGAACAAATATTGGTCTTAGCCGTCAAGTCTTAATAGATTATACAGTTTTATCTTTAGCCGATTTATGCCTTTCATTTTTCTCAATAACGGGTCATTCCCAAGACCCCCCATAAATATAAAATAGCTGCTTAGCTGTCGCAAATTGTATCATTGCTGTAAGCGTCAATTAAACCCACCTTGATTATTTTTTGAATATTTAAATTTTTCTCGACTTCGGCAACTCTAAAGCATACATCAGATAGAATGCGGCCTGCAGCAAATTTGAGGCACAACAACTCCTAGTAATTTATACAATCAAAGTGTCAAGGGCTATGTTGCAGGTATATATTGAAATTTCTTTGGGGGTTTAATCTTTAGTGCATGATATGCCGGGATAAGCTCTACAGGTTGATCTTCGAGCACTTCAAATAGTTCGTTTTTTGAGTCAATTAATCTTACTTTACGTATTTTATCTAACAAGGCATGGAGTTGTTCACAAGGTATATGCAAACCCTGCACTTTTAATTCATACTCCACATATCTTATAAGTGCTAATGCTATATAACATATTATAAAATGTGATTTGATTCTCCTTGTTGTATAGTGAAACACCAGCCTTATTTCTAAATTGCTTTTTGCAATTCTAAAGGTTTGCTCAACTTGCCACAACCCACGGTATTTTGAGAGTAACTTTTTTCAGGGCCATTTGATGAAGAGTCATCTACACAGCCAACAAGATATCATTAAGCGCCTCATCAGACCATGAGGCTGTATGCCTGAGCGCATTAATACTACTCGGATCTTTACGCTTATTTTTATATACTTTGAGCAAATTTAAGATTAATTTTCTTATTATAGCCATATTTTCAGCTGGGCAGTCCCTTACTTTCTTGACAACTAGCCTCTTAATTTTGCCTGGGCTTGATAACTATAATCAAAATCTTCCTGTTCATAAGTGGAATATAGCTTAGTTGTGGTTTCTCTAACATAAGCACTTAAATCAAATGTGCTGATGCTTAGTTCTTGGCAAATTCTATCTTTTATTTCATCAAAAAAACTATTTTTAATTCCTAATAAAGCCCGCAAGGCAATAATAATTTGTCTCAAATCTTTAGATGTTTTTATGCCATTAATTAACAGTGTATATTCACCGTCTGTACGCTTTTTGCTTAACAGCACACTTTTGATCGGATTATCTGAATGAGTACTTTGAAACATAATAGATGCTTGTATATAGTCATAATAACCATAAATAGGTAAAGGGTTAACGATACTACCTGTTATTACCCAAGCAGGCATAGTAAACTTGTCTGAAAGATCTAATGATAACTTGCTAGAAATGATTGTACTTATCTCTGAAAAATCTGATTGAATTGATTGGACAATCTGAAATATAATTCCTAACACATTCTTTTGCTTTGTTTGAACTTGAATGTATTTTCCAATAGCACACGACTCACCAAAAGCATTTACAACAGCACTAAAAGCACGGCACGCATCCTCATGAGATAAAAGGATCTTGACGTAATACTCATTATCACATTTGAGAATATTTATTTCCGTAATTAACGGCTCAGGACTTGTACAACGAAACAATATTTCTGTAGATTCTACAGTTATTATCCAGCGAGGCATAGTGTAATTTATAGTATCATCTAAAGAAAATGCTTCATATACTTGATCTAAACGATCTGCTACACGAGGATGTAATCTTTTTATTGTCTCAAGAATAACGCCCAGAACCTCTGGTTGTTCTGATGAAATACAAAGACTACAATCTTTGCTTTCATCTTCATTCGGCTCTAGAAATCTACTGTCTCTTGCTTCACCTCTTGCTCTGCGAAAAAAAGTTTTATACGCTTCTGTATTGGGAGCACTTAATTTAATACAAAATCTTTTTTTACTGTATTGCATAATTAATATTTCGCTAAGAATCTGATGACGCCCTCTATTGATAAATTTAATCTCCGAATCTCTAAGATCTGAAGAATCTGAAAAGTGCTTAATTAAACTGCCGATAACTTCCCATGACATACATGACATAACATGTCTCCTAACAATAGCAATTTTTATTTGTCTCTTTGATGGTAAATTCAATTTAAGTTTACGTAAAGTATTTTTTACTTTTGGTAAGATAAGGTGGACTCTTTTAATAAAGAGATAATAACGGGAGCAGTTATGCAAAACCAATAATTTTTACGAGCTAAGCAATCTAATATGAATTCAAAAGTCGCTATAAACAAATTACAAGATCTAACTAAAGAATCATTACAATGAAAGTGATCCTACAACAGATCGCTGTTCAAAAAGAGTGCTTGCCAATACTGAAGGCAGCTTTAAAACAGCTTTAAACAAGATCACCGTTAAGAAATACTTAAACCGGAGCATTATAGTTCAATTTTTAAAAACTAACTAGGCAGAATATTTTTTACCCAATCTGCGTATTTACTTAGCCAATCTTGAATAAATTTTTTACTGTTAGGACCTATCTGCCCATCTGGAGTAAAAAAATCTTCTTTAATGTGCAAATAAGCTTCAGGTTGCGACATCGTTGGCATATCTAGGTAAGATACTATATTTCTTAAGTGTTGCTGAGCTAAAGCCGTACCAGCTGCACCAATCGAACACCCCAAGATACCTGCTGGCTTACCTGCCCAAGCATTCTGACCATAAGGACGAGAAGCATGATCCAGAGCGTTTTTTAATACTCCTGGTATCGATCTATTATACTCTGGCGTAACAAACAAAATACCGTCTACAGAGGTTATAGCAGATTTTAGCCTTTTTACCGTATCTGCTGGGTTATCGTCATGATCTTGATTATATAGAGGTAAGTCTCCTATTGGGAAAATTTTAAAATCTAATCTAGGGGCCAATGGAATTAGAGCCTCAGCTAACTTGCGATTGATAGAATCTTTTCTAAGACTACCGATTATAATTCCTATTTTGTATTTATGCATGTGCACTCCTTAAGTGATAACAATAATTATAGTTATAGTTAATAATTAATAGACGCTATAAGACAATTATAAGTTAACTTTTTGATATTAAAAGATCTGTTCATTTTATATTCATTTTGTGTTCATTAAATTCTGCTATACTCTGTCATTTAAATTTCTTCTCACATAGGCACTTATGACTAAAAAAATACAAACTCTTAGATTCTGGAAGATCCAATTATATAAACTTATTACTTTGCTTAGCATGCCTTTATTATTAGCTGTGGCTGTTGCAGTGCTGCCGCTTTTGACGATAGGCAAGCTTATTGCTCAACTAATATTGATAAAAAAAGGAGAAATGCTACATCTATTAGGATTCTATCTAAAACGTTTATTTGGCCTGAGTGTCATTAGCTTTTGGCAAAATAGTAGCGGTCTAAAAAAATGGCTAGGCACACCCTTATTTTTTCTCAGAGAAACTTTTAAAAGAGTTTGCGGGCTATTGGTAGGCAATGACTTTATAGCAAGTATTACAAATAATGCTGAGTTACTATTTGGAAAAAGAATAACGACTTCTGTACGCTTAACCGCGTTGGCAAAGTTATACCTACACCTATTGACAGCACCAATTCAAATTGCTTTATCTTATCCACGAAGGATAATTGGCGCTTTTTTGTATAGTATAATCTTGCCAGCTGGATACTTTACAATACCATCTTTTCAGCCGTCAGCATTACAACCCAGCAAGAAATATTTTTTACCCAATTATTTAGATGGAACATCAATTGAAACTCATGAGATTATATCCCAATCTCAAGATAGAAAAGCGCCGACTAGCTATATTATAAGATTACAAGGAAATGGCGGCACTATTCATAGAGAAGATAGTGATGAGACTCGTACGTATTATGAGAAGACTCGCGCAAATATTATCTTCTATAATCCTCGTGGTGTACAACAAAGCAGTGGTCTCGCAACTTCTGCCTGGGACATAGTCAGTGACGGGATCACTCAAGTCAAAGCGTTATTAGCTCGTGGTGTAAAAGATATTACTTTAGATGGACATTCTTTAGGCGGTGCAACCGCGACTCTAGTTGCTGAATATTTTCAACAACGCGGCATCACAATTAAAGTGTACAATGATCGTTCTTTTTATAAAATAGGTGCCTTTTTCTTATACCCAAGAGGAGGAGCATTTACTCCTGATGATAAAAGAAAAACAGATGCTACATTCATCGGCGTCTGGTTACGAAGTATACTTAGATGGACACAATGTGAAATGCATGCCGGTAGAGCTGCTTTAAGTTTAAAACCTGAAGCAATTGCTGTTGCTGTAACTCCAAAAGATAATGTAATTCCACATTGTACTTCCATGTATAGTTATTTGGCTCATCACTCAACAGCAGATGTGAGAGCTAAGCGAGATATGGTGATACAAACACCTTTTTTACTACATTATCCTTATCTTCTAGGTAGCACTGTTGCTCACAATGTTTGTAAAAGCACCTACCCAGACGAAAACGCAGCTCATTTTATTGATTTTCATGCCAGATCAATCCCGCAATAAATTTACTTTTTTTCTTATTACCACCATCCAAAACTTGAGCGACTTATTTTATTAAGAAGCTCAAGTTGAATTTTCTATTTTGCAATATTGCTAATCATTGCTACGATTAAATAATAAACTATTTAATCGCAGAATGCTGGCATGAGCAAACCTGTTACTGTTAATCTTATTTTCGGTAATAAAAAAATATTTGATCAAAGGGAGTTTATTAATAAACTAACCTATAATTTATTTGTAGAATACCAGGTTAAGCAACAAGTAAAACACTTACAGACTCAAGCTCTTTTAGAACAAGATTTAATTCAGAGAAATCTTAAAATACAATCTATAATTTCTAATAGGTACTACAGAAGATATCAAGAAAAAATTATAGCCATACTTCAATTAGAAGAAGAACTTGAGGAAGATTTTAGAAGACAACAGCAGCAAAAAAATTTACATTCTTACGTATTATAATATTTAATTTTTATATATTATATCTTTTCGTATTAATGTAATTTGGCTTAACACAATGCTTGTTAGAAATTTTTATAAAATAATATACTGTATTTTAAGTTTATTGTTATTAATATTTTTAAATTTTATTTATAAAATTTATTATTTAAATAATTTTAATATTGTTATCCCCAATAAAATTTATCGCAGCGCTCAACCGACTCTTGAAAACCTACAAGATTGGCAAAAAAGTTACCATATTAAAACTATTTTAAATTTACGTTCTGATAAGCCATTGTTAAATACTACACAGTTAAATCAAGAAAATAAATTTGCCCTGATCAGTGGCATTACCCAAAAATTTATAAAACTAACAGCTTCTAGCCTACCCACTCCGAAAGATATTATAAAAATTATCGATATCTTACAGCATTCACCTAATCCCATATTAATTCATTGTAAGCATGGAGTGGACAGAACTTCTATTATGTCTGCTATAGCTGTTTTATTAGACAATCAATCTGTCGATCAGGCCTTGAAGCAATTTGCGATTAGTTATGGTTTCCTACCTTTTCGTAAACAAGAAATACTAAAAACTTTGTTATATGATTATAAAGATTGGCTAAATAAAAATAATATAAACTCTACCGCAGAAAATTTTACTTACTGGGCAAAAAATTATTATCGGGCTGGATATTATAGCGCTAATTTAAAAATACTAAATTTAGCTGATAAGATCCCAGTTAACCAAGCTATCAGTTTACAAGCCCAGATCACTAATACTAGTAATCATAATATACCTTTTACTCATCCTAATAATAACGGCGTTTATTTAATACGATGTATCTATAATAAACCCACACCTAATACTGAAGTATACTGCGATCATCTTGCCGATCCCAATAAGAAACCAGCTAATCTATTAGAGTTATTAAATATACGCAATTTAAATTTAGATTATGCTAAGCTTTTTACTTATAATTTAGCACCAAGTGAAAATATTATTATCAGTTTTACTTTGCCACCTATAGCTGAAAAGGGGCTGTATATATTAGAACTAAATCTTATGGAACAAAACAGATTTAAATTTAACGATTATGGCAACAAAGTTTTTACTCAACATTTTGAAGCAGTTTAATATTAATACTAATGACGGCGAGCTACTGCCCATAATGAAATATTTTTTATTTTAGTTTTTCTTAATAACTGAGCAATAACTGCAACTGTACTGCCTGTTGTTACAACATCGTCGATAATAACTGCTGATTTATAGTAGGCTTTCTTATTTAAACAAAAAGTATTTTCTAGATTACTAATCCGCCCAGCTTGGTCTAGACCCATTTGAGGATGACTCAATTGATGTTTGACAATAAGATTATTGTCTATGGGTATGCTTAATTTTTTTGATAAATATTTTGCTATGACCAAGCTCTGATTAAATCCACGCTGTTTTAATTTGGTATAGTATATAGGTACTGGGATAATAACTTCAGGTAGATTTGTAAAATTATAGTAATTATTAGTACTGTTCAAATTATTGCAAATATATTCTAGTAATAATTCAGCTAATAACCTGCCCTTAGTCAAATCACCTAGATATTTAAATTGCTGGATAATTTTATCAATTGGATGTATGTAAGAAAAAGCTATTTTTATATCTGACCAAGCAAATTCATAATCTAAGTCTAAATTATTATAATTATAAGTATAACTGCTATGATTAGACTCTTGTATCTTCTGATAAACACATAATTCACATTTATTATAATCGTTACTAATAGGCCAACGGCAGTTTAGACATTTTTTTGAAAGCCTGATTAATATTTTGTTACAGTAATGACATATATTTTTTTGAAAAATAGTAGTTTTACATAATAAACACTGTCTAGGTATAGCTAAACGTTCGTGTAACTGTTGATAAACAGGATTGTAAACTTGGTTAATTATTATAGTTGACAATTTGTTCAGTAGCCTTATCATATGAAATTAGATCTCTTTTATAATTATTTTATTAAATTAACATCAATGATCCCTGAAGTACGTAATAATTGGACCGTTAACGAAATTGAAAGTCTCTATACTCTACCGTTTAACGATCTATTATTCAAGGCCCAGACTATCCATAGAAAATATTTTGATCCCAATACCGTACAAATTAGTACTCTATTGAGCATAAAAACTGGTCGCTGTCCGGAAAATTGTGCTTATTGTCCCCAAAGTGCGCATTATAAAACTAATACTGAAGCTGAAGGCTTATTATCAGTCGACAAAGTCATTGAATTTGCCCATATTGCAAAAGCAAAAGGTGCAACAAGATTCTGCATGGGTGCAGCTTGGCGTAATCCTCCTAAAAAAGATTTTCCTAAAGTATTAGAGATCCTTAAAGCTATCAAAAACTTGAATTTAGAAACTTGTATGACATTAGGCATGCTCTCTGATGAACAAGCCGCTGAGCTGAAAGCTGCTGGTTTAGATTATTATAATCACAATATAGACACATCAAGAGAATATTATGAAAAAGTTATTAATACTCGAGATTTCCAAGATCGTTTAGATACGTTAGAGAGACTACGCCAAAATAATATTAACGTTTGTTGTGGCGGTATTATGGGCATGGGTGAAAGCCAGGTAGATCGTTTTAAATTTCTTCAGGAATTAGCTAATATGCCAAAGCATCCTGAGTCAGTGCCTATTAACCAATTAATCTCTATCCCAGGTACACCGCTAGAAGATAGTACGGCAGTTGATCCTATAGAATTTGTTCGTATAGTCGCTGTTGCTAGAATTATGATGCCAAAAGCCTATGTGCGCCTATCAGCTGGCCGCAAATCAATGACTGATGAATGCCATGCTTTATGTTTTTTCGCGGGAGCGAACTCTATCCATTATGGCGATAAATTATTTGTCACTCCCCTACCTACTACCGAGCATGATCAAGAGATGTTCACTAAACTAGGTATACGGCCAGAGAAAAACCCAGAACGCACAGAATCAAATTTAAAACACAATGAATGCCACAGCACCTGCGCTAGTTAAAATTACTTCTAATATAGTTTCTCAAATTCAATCTAGATTAACTAAACACTATAAAGACAATCTTTATCGCAGTCGTCTAAAATTTATTAAAAGCCAGGCTATAAGACAAAAAAATAAACTTAATTTCTCTAGTAATGATTATTTAGGCTTCGCTAACAATGAATATATCATAAAAAAACTTCAGGCCCTATTACCTATCATAGGCACTGGTAGTGGTGCTTCTAATATGATCAGTGGCTATCATACTATCCATCAGGATCTAGAATTATTAGTAGCTGGGTTAGTCAAATGCGAACAGGCTATTCTGTTCCCTTCAGGTTATATGGCTAATTTAGCCATTGCTGATGTCTTATTAAATATAGACAATCAGAATACAATTGCGATACATGATCATAACAACCATGCGTCTCTTTTAGATGGCTCAAGATTAGCAAATTGCAAATATATACGTTATAAACATAATAATCTAAATCACTTACAGTTATTGTTACAAAAATATAATAATTATCAAAATAATATTATATTTACAGAGAGCTTATTCAGCATGGATGGTGACTTTGCGCCTTTATCCGAAATGTCTGAAATATCTAAAATAAACCAGTTAGGTTTAAACAATTCTGTTCTAGTTATTGACGATTCGCATGCTTTTGGTTTATATAATAGCGGACGTGGTTTATCTACAAATATTGATATAAACTCGACTAACACTCCAAAATTAGTCATGGGAACTTTTGGCAAAGCAATTGGCTCTGCGGGGGCATTTGTTGCAGGACCTAAGATCTTTATAGAAAGCCTTATACAATTTGCCAGACCTTATATTTATACAACCAGTTTATCACCGATAGCAGCTGCAGCTAGTCTATATGCAATACAATTAAATTTACAAGATTCTAGTTACCGTGAACAATTATTTACTAATATTCAATATTTTTGTGAACAAATTAAAAGTTCAAATTTAAATCTAAATCTAAAGCTTGATCTGAGTTTAATTAACGATCAATCACCTATTCAGCCTATTATATTAGGCCGTAATACAGACTGTATAAAAATAACCGAATATTTAGCACAAAATAATATTATTGTAACCGCTATACGGGCCCCGACTGTTCCTGCTAATAAAGCTAGAATACGGCTAACTCTTTCAGCTAAACATACTCAAGAAGATCTTGATTATTTGATTAAAATTTTAAACAATTATGAGCCATAATAAATCTACTTTAGTACTACTACACGGATGGGGATTCAATAGTGCTATCTGGCAAATGAATCTTGAATACCTACAAACTCACTATAATAATTATAATATTTTACCCCTTGACTTAAACGGCCATGGTGAAGAAAAATATAATCAGCTGTTTTGTGCTACTAATTATTATCTCGAATATTTAATTTCTAAGATCCCAGTATCTAAAAATATAAATATACTCGGCTGGTCATTAGGTGGCATTATAGCTTTGCAATTAAAAGCTAAGTTTCCTGAAGTCTTTAATAAAGTCTTTCTGTGCGCCAGTACACCCTGTTTTATCAATAATGATAATTCCCCCTTTTGGATTCATGGCGTTAATATTGAAACATGGGATAAATTTTCTGAAGATTTGTTAAACAATTATACTAAAACTTTGAATAATTTTATGTTATTGCAAACCATGAATGCAGAAAATAATTCTTCTAAAAAGCTGTATAAACAATTAGTGACTATAAATAATCATTCTACTCCAGCATCTATAGATGGTCTTAAGTGGGGGCTTAATATTTTAAAACAAGACTATCGTGAGCTGCTCAATATTATTGATAACAATAAATTATATTTTATCCTCGGACGTCAGGATCGCTTAGTTAACCAAAGCTTGCAGACATGGCTAGCAGAAAACCATCCCAACATAAAAACTTATTTATTACTTAATTCTGGTCATATGCCTTTTATAACTGAACCTGAAGAATTTTATTTTTGCTTAGAGAAAAACCTACAATATGAACCCAGACTATTATAATAAAATAAAACAGGCTTTTAATAAAGCTGCTGCTTCCTATAGTACAACAGCTGTACTACAGCAAGAAATTTGCCATAGACTAACTGAACAATTAGAATTTTTTACTATAAAACCTGAATTAATCTTAGATTTAGGTATCGGCACAGGGCTTTCTATTCCGCCACTAGCTAATCTTTACCCTGATAGTAAAATAATTGGCTTAGATTTTGCTGAGCAAATGTTAAATATTGCAAAATTAAATAACCAAAATAACAATAATCTATTTATATGTGCTGATATTAATAATATACCAATTGCTGATAATTCTGTAGATATTATATTCTCTAATTTTAGTCTCCAATGGTGTGATAATATTGCTGATGTTTTTCGTGAATGTTATAGAATTTTAAAAAATGATGGTTTATTTATCTTTTCAATCCCTGGACCAAGTTCTCTGTATGAACTTAAAGAAGCTTTAAATGCTGTCGATCCTGAATATGATCATGTTAATAATTTTATTGATATGCACGATCTAGGAGATATGCTAGTACAAAACAAGTTTGCTCACCCAGTAATGGACAATGATCAATTTACTTTAACTTATAAAAATATAATAAATATATTAAAAGATCTAAAAGCCTTAGGGGCTAATACCAAACTATCAGCAAATTACAGAAAAACTTTATTTGGTAAATATAAGTTTAATCAACTATATTACGCCTATGAAAAATTTAAACAGTCTGATAATAAATACCCCTTAACTTATGAAGTCATCTATGCTCATGCTTTTAAATTAGCGAAACCAGTGCGAGTAAAACACCCAGAATTAAGTGAAATCGCAGTTCCCATAGAAAAAATAATAAAAAAATAATTAAAAATAAATATATAAATAATATATATGACAAAAACTTTCTTTATCGCTGGCACAGACACTAATATTGGTAAAACTACAGTTACATTAAGTCTAATAAATTATTTACAAAATCAAAACAAAACAGTATTGGGCCTAAAACCCATTGCCACCGGTGGTTATCACCAAGATCAAAATTTATTAAACTCTGATGCTGTTTTATTGCAACAAGCCAGTAATTTAAAACCATTGTATCAGCATGTTAACCCCTATTGTTTTTTACCTCCTGTTTCACCCCACATAATTAATCAAAATTTTACAGCAAGAGATCTTAGTCTAGCTTGTACAAACAACATAAATATATATCAACCTGATTACTGTCTAATAGAAGGCGCTGGTGGCTGGCTATGCCCTTTGAATAATACTGAAACTATGGCGGATCTGGCTGTAAACTTAAATATACCTATTATATTAGTAATAGGATTAAAATTAGGCTGTCTTAATCATAGTTTATTAACTGCAGAGGCCATAAAACATAAACAATTAAAATTACACGGGTGGATAGCTAACTGTTTAGCTAAAAATATTGATGATTTTGCGCAAGAAGATAACATAACTTATTTGAATAAAAATATTTCAGCACCATGTTTAGGAAAAATAGACTATTTAGATTATATAGACTACACGGATTACAGACAATCTCCGGTGATTAATATTCAGCTTCCGTTAATATTGTAATTGTAGAATATTGTACACCATGAATTTATTATATATTTATTAATATCAAAGGACTTAATATGCAAAAAAGTTTTGCAAAAATTCTCAAAGGCTATAAAAGTTTTCGTAATAAATATACTCGTGGTAACAGATCTATTATGCGCAATCTATCTGAACACGGCCAGCACCCTGGCATTATGGTAATTGCTTGTTGTGATTCCCGAGTTGATCCAGCCTTAATCCTGCAATGTGATCCCGGCGATTTATTTGTTGTCCGCAATGTTGCCAACATTGTACCGCCATATGAAAAAGATGAACTTCACCACGGTGTCAGCGCAGCTCTTGAGTTTGCTGTTTGTCATCTCAAAGTAAAACACTTAATTTTGCTTGGTCACAGTCAATGCGGTGGTATAAAAACATTACTAAGCGACAAACCTGTTGTACCTAATGATTTTATTACTAATTGGGTTTCTATCGTTGATAGCGAAGATCACAGGCATTATGATCCTGATCAATATGCTAAATTTGCTCTACATAAATCTCACGCAAATTGTCTTACTTTTCCCTGGATAACTCAAAAAATAGAAAACAAAGAGCTGAGCATTCATCTGTGGTTTTTTGATATCAAATCAGGGGAAATTATTACTTATTCTGCAGAAAATAACCAGTATAATCCATTGGATCAAGCGACAGCAGCTGGAATACGCGCTCAGGGGCGTTAACCAGTAAGAATCTCATCATGTTCTTTTACTAATTTAATATAATAGTCTTTATATTAACAAATTCTTGAATACCTACCTCGCCTAACTCTCGGCCATAACCCGAGCATTTAATCCCGCCAAATGGTAACCTGGGATCAGACGAGACAAAACTATTAACTGCAGCTGTTCCGACTTTTAATCTAGTATTAGCAATCATTTCACCGCAATCTATATTGTTAGTAAAAACTGCTCCTGCTAAGCCATATTTAGAATCATTTGCAATTTCTATAGCATGATCTGCGCTTTCTGCTTCGAATAAACAAATAACCGGACCAAATAATTCTTCTGAGTAAGCAGGCATTGTATTTGTAATTTTTTCTAAAACAGTAACCGGATAATAATTGCCTACAGATTCTTTTTCAGATTGTAATTTTCCGCCCACTAGGCATACAGCACCTGCTGCTATGCTATCAGTTACTTGACGATGCAGATTATCTCGTAAATCTGCTCGAGCTAATGGTCCTATTTTTACAGATTCATCTAATGGATCGCCTATTTTAAAATTTTTTATTCTCTCTAAAATTAATTTTTTAAATTGATTATAAACTTGTTTTTCTACAATCAATCTTTTTGCTGCTATACAAACCTGACCTGTGTTAGTTAATCTAGAAGCCAAACAAGCATTAGCAGCTTTTTCCAGATCAGCATCTGCTAAAATAATATAAGGATCATTGCCGCCTAGTTCTAAAACAACCTTTTTTAAATATTTCCCTGCAGTGCTAGCTATAGCACTTCCTGCACGCTCACTGCCAGTTAAAGACACCCCCGCAATGCGTTGATCTGATAAAATTTTATTAACTTGATCATGATCAATAATAACATTATTAAATATATATTCTGGAAACCCTGCAGCAATAAATAATTCTTGAATTAATTCACTAGTACCTAAACAATTTTCAGCATGTTTTACTATTACTGTGTTACCAGCCATTAAACTAGGCACGGCAAATCTAAAAACCTGCCAAAACGGAAAATTCCACGGCATAACACCCACGATTACACCCAAAGGTTTATAAGTAATATAGCTTTTTTTATAACCAGTATCGATTATTTTATTCTGTAAATACTGCTCTGAGAATTCAGCATAATATTCACATAACCAGGCACATTTTTCGATTTCTGCCCGGGCTTGTACAATTGGCTTACCCATCTCAGTAGTTATACTAGCGGCATATTTATTTTTATCGATTTTTAATAATTCAGCTAATTTAAAAAAAAACTGCGCCCGACTTTTATGCTCTGTTGTTTCCCATTTAGTCTGTTCTAAAGTAGCTTTTTTTAATACAGTATTTATATCTGCATCAGACAGTAATTTATAACTTTTAATTATTTTGCCTGTCGAAGGATTTATGGTTTGTAAATTAGTCATATGAATTCAAATGATAATCATTATTGTTTTTTTTAAGCTTATTTTTTAAAATTTAATTTTCTTTGGATCTTCTAGTCTATCAATTACAACAGTAGCAACGACATTACCTACCATATTTGTAAAAGATCTAGCAATCGACATGAATCTATCTATAGATAATAATAACGGCAGGCCTTCAACTGGCAATATATTCGTAGTCGTAACAATAGCTGTAAAAGTAATGAAACCAGCTCCAGTGACTCCTGCCGAGCCTTTTGAAATTAATAACATAAAACCCAGTAATATTAATTCTTTTGAAAAAGATAAATCTACCCCATAAGCTTGTGCAAGAAAGACGACCCCTATGCCTAAATAAATAGACATACCATCTAAATTAAAAGAATAACCAGCTGGCAAAACTAAAGCTACAATTTCTTTATCACAACCTTTTTTGATTAATTTTTCTATTAGACTGGGTAAGACTATTTCAGACGTCGAAGTACCTAGAGTTAGCATGATCTCTTCACGAATATAATATAATATTTTAGTTATTCGTAAACCTAGACTTCGACAGATCAATCCCAATATTATAGCTACAAAGAAAATACATGTACAAAATACCAATAAAATTACTTCACCTAAACTAATTAAAGTAGCCAACCCAAATTTACTAACTGTATAAGCCATAGAGCCAAATACAGCCAACGGCGCTAATAATATAACAAGATGTAGCAACTTAAATAACAGGTGATAGAACAACTGAATACCATTTAATATAGGCTTGCCAGAGCTTTTCATTAAAGCCAACGCAGTTCCTATAAATATTGAAATTACTAATATATGTAAGGACTTAATTTGCTGATCTCGGTAGGCATAGATGTAGTTGGTGGCTTAGCGGTTCTTATGGGTAGCACGAAAGCCGTTGTAAGCTATTTAAGCTATAACAAGCAGCTTGGTGGAGACCCATGTCCTG
>JAGOUU010000111.1 GCA_018061105.1 Gammaproteobacteria bacterium | reverse complement strand
TATGTTAGAAATGATAATGCAGGAGTAATAAAATTTCATACACGTTTTGGTGCAAAGTATTTATATTCTGATGAATTGAATAATTACTTTGAGTTAACCAAAACTAATTACGTGCAACTTAAATATAACCAATATTATAAATTTTTATTAAATTAAGAGATTACCATGCAAGTACCATTTTTAGACTTAAAACAAATTAACTTAAAAGATTATACCGAAATAAGCCAAGCAATTGATGAAGTTATCAATGGTGGCTGGTATATTCAAGGTAGCCGTTGCAAACAGTTTGAACAAAACTTTGCTAACTACTGCGGAACTAAACATTGCATTGGCGTAGCCAACGGACTTGATGCCTTGATCTTGATCTTACGTGCTTATCAAGAATTAGGTGTAATGAATGCTGGCGATGAAGTTATTGTACCTGCTAATACTTATATTGCAAGTATTTTGGCTATTTCTGCGAATAATATGATACCTGTTTTAGTAGAACCAAGTATAAATAATTATTTGATCGATGTGGATAAAATCGAACAAGCAATTACAGCAAAAACCAAAGCAATTATGGTTGTTCATCTTTATGGTCAAATTACCCCAATGGCTAAAGTTTGGGAACTCGCTAAAAAATATAATCTGAAAGTAATTGAAGATAGCGCACAAGCTCACGGCGCGTATTATCAAGATAAACGCAGCGGTAATTTATCTGATGCAAGTGGCTTTAGCTTTTACCCTGGTAAAAACTTAGGTGCAATTGGTGATGGTGGTGCAGTTACAACCAATGATGCTCAACTTGATTATACAATTCGAGCCTTAGCTAATTATGGTAGCGAAGTAAAATACAAAAATATGTACAAAGGTATAAATAGTCGTTTAGATGAATTACAGGCAGCAGTCTTGGATGTTAAACTAGCTAAACTTGATGAAGATACTGAAAAACGTAGAATTATCGCAAAAATGTATCGTGAGCAAATTACTAATTCAAAAATAGAGTTACCACAAGTAGAGCTTGGTGAAAATAGCCATGTTTGGCATGTATTTGTAGTGCGTACAGCAAATCGTGATGAGCTGCAAAAGTATCTAGCTGAAAATGGTATTGGTACGGTGATACACTATCCAACCCCACCACATAAACAAGAAGCATACCAAGAGCTAAATCATTTGAGCTTACCGATTAGTGAGCAAATTCACCGAGAAGTAATCAGTTTACCAATTAGCCCTGTACAAACGCTAGAGCAAACGCAGTATGTGATTGATGTTGTAAATAAGTACTAAGAAGCAATCGATGCAAGAGAAACCATTAATTAGTGTATGTATGTTGTGCTATAACCATGAAAAATATGTAGCACAATCAATTCAATCTATTCTAGATCAGACCTATAAAAATTGGGAGCTGATAATTACGGATAATGCATCTACAGATAGTTCTCGGCAAATTATTGAAGATTATGTATTAAAAGATAAACGAATTAAGTTTTATCCACTTGAATATAATTCGTATCCATCTGGAGGAGTAAATAATTCAATTCAACATTCTTCTGGTGAATTCATCGCGGTTTTATCCGCTGATGACTATTTTATGCCGAACAAGCTTGAGAAGCAAATTGAGTTTATGCTTACAAATAATCTTGAAATTTGTTTTACTTGGGTTAAAGCTGTTAACGATATGGGGGAGGAGTTAATAACTCATTGGGCAAGCCGTATTTTTAATCGTGATTTTGATGAACAACTAGATTTGTTGAAGATTTTTATTACTAAAGGGAATACATTAAATGCTGTAACACCTATTATTTCACGAAAGATACATAGTAAGATTGGTGTATATGATAATCGTTTACTTCAAACACAAGATTTTGATTTATGGCTTAAAATAATTAATAAATATCCAATAACTGTTTTGAAAGAAAAATTAACTTGTTATCGTGTTCGTGATGATGATAATAATTTGAGCATTAGTGTAAGTAAAAGTGGGCAAGTTCGATGTATTACTGAAGCTATTTGGTTTATGCAACATATTTGTGAGCTAGATGCAAAGATTATTTCTCAGGCGATTGATAAACCTTGTGATAATAAGAGCAAATACAAAATTCTTTTTAATTATTATTTAGAAAAGCATAATAAAGCATACGCAACCGCAGTACTATTAGCACTTTATAATAAGTTAGGTGCCAACTTTTCTTTTCCATCTGTATTGTATCAAGACTTTTTTGAGATGTATTCCAACTTTGATGTATTTGATCATTTTGGATTTTATGGTGCCACTAGTCAAATATTTATTGCTACGCCAGAGCAACCAGAGTTTAATGGTGAACATTATTTAAGTCAAGTTGTTGGATTAGGTAATAAATATATTTATTCTTTACACAAATACAGCAAAATTACTCGGTTACGTTTAGACCCGATTAATCAGCCAGCAAAGGTTAAATTATCGTCAACTTATGCGATGTTGGACAATGGTGAAACCTTTCAATTAGATATAGTTTGGCATAATGGTGAGTTACAAAATGAGGTTTATGATTTTAAACATGATGATCCACAAATGATATTCGATATTCCTGTAGATATTCAGGCTCGTTTAGTATCGGTTGAATTTGTTGTCGATATTACACCATATAATAAATGGATGGTTTTGGGGTTGTTAAATAATACTCAAGGTGACTTGAATAATGTTTATCAGTCAAAAAGTTGGAAAATTACCAAGCCACTGCGTAAGTTGTGTAACCTATTTAAAAATTTAAGAAGTATGTAAGCTTGACGAGTGAAGGTGATTTAATGAGAAAATTAAAGAAATATTTACGGTATTTATTAAAATTTGTAAAAAGTGATAATAAGTTAGTTATATTCAAAGAAATATCTGATTTAGTTAGCAAGCATGGTTTTGTGGATGGCTTTAAATACTATTCTGAAATGAAATCTTTAGCTGATAATAAAGATGAGCATTATTTTTTTATACCAGTTCAAGAACATAATAATCCTCAAATTGAAACATTACGC
>JAGOUU010000053.1 GCA_018061105.1 Gammaproteobacteria bacterium | reverse complement strand
TGCAAGACTTAAACATTACAGAGCAATTGCTACTAGATACGATAAATTAGCTGAAAATTATGCTTCGATGGTCGCATTAGCATGTGCTTTTATCTGGCTACCTTTGGCAATTGTCAACAGCCCCTAGTCACTCAATTTGACAATGCATAATTAAATAAATTATAATCATCTCAGTTTTTCAGCTTTATAACCCTTACATGTGCCGAAAAATTCTTTACTTACTGATCTTATGTCTTTACTTTGTTTCTCTGGCAAGTCTCGGATCGCTAGAGGTGCCTCCTCAAAGTCTCTATGATTCAAAACATTATGAAAATCTTCTAACATTACAAGGTCTACAAAGTTGGCAGCCAGAACAAATTGCCCGATATAAAACTGAAAATATTATCGTCGTTGATATGGGAAGCACTGGCTCGAGAATGCATGCTTATAATATTCAGATGTCCTCCGATCAACCTGAAAACGATATACCCTTTTTAACTGAAATAGCGATTGCAAAAAACCAAGATAAACACGCAATTGCAGATTATTGCTCTAATCCTAAAAAAGTTTCAGAGCATATTTTGCCTATTTATTATGATTTGTCTAAACAATTAAAAAATCTTAATATAGACATAGAGCAAGTACCCATTTATTTCTACGCCACAGCTGGTATGCGCTTACATGATAAAAGAGCGCAAACAGAAGTTTATAAATATTTACAAAAAGCTATTGTACTCACTGGTCACAGTCCTAACAAAATTATCACAAAAACTATCTCTGGTGAGTTAGAAGGTATTTTTGATTGGCTAAGTATTAATTATAAACTACAAACCATTCAGAATGATGAGCCAACTATTGCTGCTTTAGATATGGGTGGTGCATCTACCCAAGTGGCTATGGAATACACTAATAAAAATAAAGAAGAAAACCAAGAGTTATCTAGCAACTTATTCTTACTTAACTTTGCTGATAAAAAATATACTATATATAGCAACAGTATCTTAGGCTATGGGCTAACCCAAACTAAAAAAAATATTACAAATTATGATCACAAACAAGCAATTGAAGAATGCAGTATTACAGAGCAGCATCATGATAGCTACAAACATAATTTAGGTCATGATATCAATAAAACCGATCCTAATTTTAATCCTGTTGAAGACTCAGAGATTAAAAATTTTAATTATCTTAAATGCAGTAATTTAATTAAACTGTATTTACAAAACAAAAAAGAACATTTAAATATAGCCAAAGCCATCAAATCAGCCATTAAAACTAATATGAAATTTGTTGCAGCTTCTGGGTACTATTATAATTTTAACTTTTTTAATTCTAAATTACCTGAAGATCTTATAAAAACAATTCCAGACAGCTGTCATACCCATCGTGCCAAATTCAAACGCAAATTTAATAACATAAGTGAGGCCCAATTAAATGAAGCTTGTTTTGATGCTACGTATTTGAAAATTTTATTAAATAGTGGGTACAAGCTTCCTGAAGGTTATAATAATTTCCTGATCCCTAAGCATGATATAGATTGGACAATTGGAGCTGCCTTATTTATATCAACTAAGCAAAAGATTAATGCCTAGGTTTAACTTTTACCTTTCGTTTCTTTGAAGCTCTAATATTTAAACATTCTACAAGCAAAGAAAACGCAATCGCAAAATACAAATAACCTTTTTCGACATGATAACCTATACTTTGCGCCATTAACATGGTCCCCACAAGAATTAAAAAGCTTAAGGCAAGCATCTTTATAGTCGGGTGCTTCTCGACAAAATTACTCAAAGGCTCACTGGCAAACAGCATTAAAAATACTGAAGTAATAATAGCTATCGCCATGATTGTATAATTATGCGTCATCCCAACTGCTGTTATAACGCTATCTAATGAAAATATTATATCTATAACTAGCACTTGTAGCAGCACCGATCCAATACCTACGGCTACTAATAATTCATTTTCTACGGTAGATTTAACTCCATGCTCAGTTAAGCCTGCGCCTTCTATATCATTATGAATTTCTCGAACCGCTTTATAAAATAAAAATAGCCCACCGAAAGCAAAAATTAAACTATGAATAGAAATTTTAGTCTCATAAATACTGAATAATTCTACATTAGTTGTAGTCAGCCAATTCATAATAAATAATAAAAACAAGCGGGAAAACATAGCAAATATTAAACCAACTTTACGAGTTAACTTGCGTTTCTTAATTGGTAATTTGTTAGTTAAAATTGATAAAAATATTAAATTATCAATTCCTAGGACAACTTCTAGAACGGTTAAAGTAAATAAACTTGCAACAGCATCTAAGCTGTTGAATGTGCTGGTTAGATTAGTGATTATGTCCATTTAATCTTAGTAATATTTTTTTAATTTAAAATTATTAAAATATATTTAATAATTTTAGTTCAATTATACTAAATATACTAAACTTACTTAATACTTTTTAAGGCTCTATCTGCAGCTTCTATCGTTGCTTCGATAATTTTATTATCATGAGCTGAAGAAACGAACCCAGCTTCAAAAGCCGAAGGAGCTAAATAAACACCATGATTTAACATTGCATGAAAGAATTTTTTGAAAAATTCGTTATTACATTGAGTAGCCGCATTAAAATTATTTATTTTATGATTTTTATGAACAAAAAATAAGCCAAACATGCTACCTAAATAGTGACCTACAAACGGAATATTATGAGCAGTCATTACTTCTTTTAAGTTGTTTACTAAATACGCTGTAGATTTGCTTAGTTTTTCATAAAATCCAGGCTGTGAAATTTTATTTAAATTAGCTAAGCCTGCTGCTGTAGCTAGCGGGTTTCCAGACAAAGTACCAGCTTGATAAACTGAACCAATGGGTGATAAACAATTCATTATTTCTCGTTTACCGCCAAAAGCTCCAACTGGCAAACCACCACCTATAACTTTACCTAAAGTCGTTAAATCAGGAGAAATATTATATAAAGCCTGTGCCCCACCTAAAGCTACTCGAAATCCTGACATGACCTCGTCAAAGATTAATATACTGTTATTTTCTGTACAGAGATCACGTAATCCCTGCAGAAATTCAAGCTCTGGTAAGATCAGATTCATATTGCCAGGCACGGGCTCAATTATAACTGCAGCAATATTATCTTTATGAGCAATATATAACTTTTTGACAGAATCAAGATCATTAAAGTCCGCTAATAAAGTATCCTGTACCACTGATTCAGGCACACCTGCTGAGCTAGCTGTATTATTTTGATTGGCAAAGGTTAGCAAACCAGAGCCAGCTTTTACTAATAAACTATCAGAATGTCCGTGGTAACAGCCAATAAATTTAATTATTTTATCTTTCTTAGTATAGCCTCTTGCCAAACGCAAAGCTGACATAGTAGCCTCAGTTCCAGAATTTACTAAACGTACTTTTTCAATACTAGGAACAAGACTAATAATTTTTTCAGCCAATTCTATTTCATTTACTGTAGGAGCGCCAAAGCTTAATCCCAACGCAGCTGCTGTTTGCACTGCGGCTACAACATCAGGATCACAATGACCCAGCACCAATGCCCCCCAGGAGCCTACGTAATCAATATATTGCTTGCCCTCAGTATTATATATATATGGCCCCTCACCCCGTTCTATAAATATAGGATCGCCACCAACAGCGCCGAATGCACGGACAGGAGAATTGACGCCACCGGGAATAACTTGTTCAGCTCTTGTGATGAGATTTTGGGTAAACTTCATAATTTATTGTAATGTATATTGTAATGTACTAAAATAAAGCAGCCATTGTAACAGATTAAAATTTTTATACAAAGTAATTCTATACCAGCTTTTATTGCATAAAATTCTTTATAGAGAATTATGATTTAGTGCCCGGGGCCAGAGTTGAATCTATTTTTAAAGTGACTGGTATCATATTTGGTAAATTTTGTGCACTTCATTTGTACCTAGAAAATTAGCATAGTAGAATCTAAAAAATACTATAGTATTTAATGATAAAATAAAAAAGCTATAGATAATCAGATCTGGTGATTTGCTAAGTAGCAAGACTTCTAATTTTTCCCAAATTAAAAAAGATGCTAATCCTGGGACTCCAATTATAGTTACACCCAAGAGTAAAACAAGTAGATCATATAATCCTGATTTAGATAATCGGCCAGAGAAATTAATGGTATTCTCAATCTTGATATTATTATAATATTTGATAAATATAAAATATATTAATGCTGCTGTATAAAACCAACCAATGTTGGCAATATAAAAATAAGCATGATCAAATAACACAGTATAGATAGCTGCTATGGATATAATTAGTGCTACAAAAAAATGTGCCGGTTTATATTTATATATCATTGCTGTTATATTAAATATATAACTAATTATTAATAAATATTCATCATATATAGATAGTTTGATTTTTAATATATAATATATAATTAATTGAAAAGTTATCAGAACAACCAAAGTTGAACACACGTAATTTCTAATAGTATGTATATTAGATCTAGATGAGTACAGCCCCAAAAACCAGCGAATGCAATTCATTAATGTTCTAGGCAGAATGAATTCATTATAAACAAGCCTGTAAACCCAATTGCGCCAACGTAATGGTATAAGCCTCTCAGTATGAACACCTGTCGGATCAGTAATTTTATATCTATATTTATCTATATAGTGTTTTTGATATAGTAAAGATGGGGACTTTAAGAATTCCAATGATTTATATACCCCATTTGCTATGCCATGCATTATAGCAAAAGTATAAAATCCTAATAATATTTCTATGTATATAATACCTAACTGGGTTACAGAAGCATAAGCAATAGCATTTTTAGCATCTGGCGATTGTCTACTTAATAGACTTGTTATTGTTGTTGATATAGCAATAATAACTACACAGCAGAATATTAATATATAATCATGCTGCGTGGATCTAGACCACAAATTTAAAAAGATAAACATTGGCAAATGGGTTGCTATGCCGCCATAAAAAATTGCACTAGAAGGTGTTGGGCCCTCCATGGCGCGAGGTAGCCAGACCCACGGAAATAAACTAGATTTTATCAAACATGCTAATAATATCGCACAAATTGCTATATTATTAGTAATGGCAGTATAAGAATGAATGCCATAATATGCAGATATTATTAAAGTGGAATATAAGATCACATCTGATATTTTATAAATAACTAAAATAGTTAATGAGTTTTTAAGCGCAGCTATTCTATGCTCATAAAATGCTATTAATAATACAGAAGACAATCCTAACAGTTCCCAGCCTATGAATATACTCTCTGAGCTAGTAGTTAAAATTAATAAGCTTGCAGCCAGTTCAAGAATAAATATAGTTGCAAAGAATTTATAAAAATAGCTATCGCGATGCAGATAAAATAAAGAAAATCTGTTTACTATTGAAATTAACCCTATGGCAAAACACAAATAAGCTATTGAATATGAATTCCAATCAACTCTAAAATTACTTATAAAATGTAAAAACCCAGATATATTGACATTAACCAAATATTTATTAAAAATAAATAGCGCTATAAGATGAGTGATATCGACAATAATGCCAAAATTCACTAAGTATCGAGCTTTACGCTCATGATCCGGTTTGTTTTTATTACTACTTAAAATTAAGATTAGAACAAATCTAATAAGTGGTGTTATAGTAAAATAATAAAAAAAATATTCGGCAGCTGTAACATTCATTCTGTAATATACCCAAATTGATTATAAGACGCATTATCTAAGATAATATTATCGATACGCTTATATTTTATTAGTTTATCTGCGTCAGACAAATACAATCTAAATTGTTTATCTTTATAGATATATAAATAATCATTAGTAATATTATTTACAGTTAAAGTAATCCAATTATTCTTTACTAATCTACTAAAAACCGAATCGTTATCTAATAATTTAATAATATTTTTTAAATCAGCAATAATTAAAATACACAATCTAATTGGCTGGTGAATTTCAACCATCTGCAATGATAAGCCAATCTGAAGATCGCTCATATGTCCATTCATTACTCCAGTTAGGGATGTAATATTATGGGGTAGTTTAGTCCCGCAACCATATACCTCATTATTCATAAAGCTAAATAAATACTCTAAATTAATCCCTGCGCAAACTGGCACAACAGTATTAGCGATATTGGAAATTATTGCACCATTAGGATCGGATTTAGGATTATAAGAGATCAGAAAAGCTCTTCTATCTAGAAATAAATTTCTACTATATTCTCTTGGACCTATAATGCATATAGCATTAGTTGCATGGTTGTATTCGGGCCTAGGCTGTCTTAAATCAATAGAGCGCCCTTGGACTTTTTTTATATAGTAATTTGGGAGTTTTTTAAAAGGAACATCATCAAATCTGCGACAGCGCTCTTTAGCATTAAGCTGGGCTGCGTTAGCGATATGAGTTTTGATTACTATTATATTATCATTATTAATATTTAAATCATAATAGTGAATATCATCACTGCAAGTATTATGATATGCGCCTATAAATATCGTATTTTCTGGTATTAATATATTAGCCAATGCTAATTGTTTGCGAACTTCAGGTTCGTTTAACACCAATGCCATTAATCTAGCATTGGGACCACCTCGACCGCCTCCACATGCTCCACAATCATATGCCGCTTCATGTGGATTATTGAGACTGGACGATCCATGTCCCATGATGATTATATATTCTGAAAATTGCTTAGTTAAATCTACAGTAGTAAGAAAATCGATCGCCACTTTTGCTCGAGCTAATAAATCTAAGCCATCAGTTATTTCAGTATTTTTATATAATAATTTAGTTATAACTGAATTATTTAAAAACTTAGCTAATTTATATTTAATTCTATAAGTTATTTTTGGAGATATAATGTCAAAAATAAATGGTATACCCCTGCTTATGAAACCTATAAAAGACTGAATAGAACCACGCAATATGGTTTTTGAACTAAGGGCTGATAACCATTGTAATTCAGCCCAAATAAAAATAGATCTTAATTTTAATTTTCTTGGCAAATAGCCAGTTTCAGCTACTTTAAATTTTGCGGCTTGATTGATTGGGCATAATGATCTGGCATGTTTGTCAAAATATGCGGTAAATTCAATATTTAAACCAAAATGTCCTGGATAACTAAAAGTTTCGCACATAGGATCTAACTCAAGATATCTGCGAAACGATTCTTCGCGATCATCAATACAACAAATAATTTGATAATTATATTTATTTTTCCTGGTATATGTTTTTTGCTTTACATAGGCATGTAAAAATTTATTATATAATGTCTGCTCGAAAGCATTATGTAATATCTGCTGGCGATGATTATCTGTTAAATATGGGATGGCAGTATTAAGTAGCTCAGTTAGATTTGGCAAATTATTTAGGGTATTATAATAATGAGTTATAAATTTAAGTGCGTATTTATATTTTTTGCGACATACTGGGACGCTAGGGAGCTGCTTTGTAATAGATTTAATTGCAGCGTATTCGCATAATAAAATTATTGCCACATAATCAATAAAACTCGGGGTTATCTGCTGTTTCTTAAGCCATCCAGGATGCTTTTCTAAGCTTTTTATTAAGCTAGACCAACCTTTATACCGATAAGTTAATTCAAATAAATATAACCCTACGTCATTATTATTTATATTTAATTGCTGTAGTATATGTAAAATTAATTGCTCGGAATTTTTATTTCTATTTTCTGTAATTATAGGTGACAGTTTCTTTATAAAATCTTCATCTAATAAATAACAAGTATTATGTAGATCGCAAAATGATTGCAACATACCATGATTTTTATTTGCCATTGGCCAGTAAGCGAAACCCAAGTCAAAGTAATGAGAAAAAAATTTTAATAAATATGGAGATATAATGTAGTCAATATCTATATTTAAATCTTTTATAATTGCTTTTTTGTAGAAAAATCCCTTTTGTTCTGTATTAGCCTCTCTTAAAGATCTTATTGCATTTATTGCTTTATGGTCAGTGATATCTGAATATTTTTTATAAGTAATTAAGTTATAAATAATTTCAACTGGCAATTTTATATTATATTTGTTGGTATGTTCAGCTATACTGGCTAATAGTTGTTTTTTGTTTATATATCTGTGTTTATATTGTGTTAAATAATATTCATCCGACATTAAAGTATTGCAATTATAATCAAAGGCAGCTTGTTTAGTTGCCTCAAAAAAATCAAGATGCTCATAATGATGCAAAGTATTATGATGCACAAAAAATTCTAAGGGCCCTTGCTCTGGAAGCTTGCTTTTTGCTTCTTTTAAAGCTTGCTGCAATAATTGACTTGTTAACATATGATGCAGTTATGTAACTATTTATTGATATTATATTATAACAAGTTTTTATCTGCATATTAATAAGGTCAGATTTAAGACTTAGTAAAGAAACTACGGTGCCAGGCTTTAATGGCACTACAGCGCATTCTTTTTCATATGAACTCGTTAAGGTACAAACATAGTTAAACGAAAGCCCCCGAAGGAGCTTTGTGGCCCTACAGCGTAGCCATAAGGGGAATATTTATAATTATATACTATAACAGAAGTTCTTCTATGGGTTAGTTTTAGATCATTGATGCTATATCTCTATACCCATTTAATATTCTAATAATTTTAATAGGGTTAGCATCTGTTTAAATAACTAAATATCTTGATTGTATTGGCCAAAACCTAACTTTCTGATCAGTTAGGTCCTGTCTTACATGACCAATTTGTGGATTCTCAGCTATAAGGTTAAATGCATCAAAAAAATTATTAAGCAGATTTAAAGCAGCATTTTTGTTTTCATTGGAAATATATGTAACAATTTCATCAAGATCTTGTTCGGCAAGTAGAGTTAAATCAAAGCTACTCATCTTAATTGCTTTCTTTTTCAATTTTATTTTTAAGCTTAGAATAAACTTTTGATGCGGTTACTATTTTATTTTGATGCGCCTGTTCTACACCAGCTTGTATTTCCTGATTTAATTTCAGTAATTGTTGTTTTTTTGCATCTTCATATGTCAACATTACTCTAAGTGATTCACGTACGACCTCACTTGCAGATGTATAGAGCCCACTACTAACCTTTTGATTTACATAATTTTCTAGTTCTTTAGGTAAAGAAATATTCATAACATCCTCCTCCCCTTATGCTTTACAGTTATAATATAGCATATAATAACAAAAAATGTCAATTTATGTCATTATTGCCATCATGCACTATATAGATTTAACTCTTTTTGACATCCTCACCTCCCTAAAGATAAGGTGATTCCCGCGAGATAATCCCGAGGTAGGTTCTTGCATCAACGCCGCGCTTATGCGCTTGCTCCGCAAGCCAACACGGCATGCCCTGCCGCTAATATATTTTTTGCTGCATTTATATCAGCATTATCTTGATAGTGACACTTTACGCACTCAAATTTTTCTTGAGTCTTTCTATTGTTACTATCGCTATATGAGCACTTTGAACACTTCTGACTGGTATGTTTTGCTGAGACTTCTAGTAACAAACCACCAAACCAATCAGATTTATATCTTAACTGACGTTTAAATTCAGTTAAAACCTTTACCCTTAAAATTATTTTCAAGATCTTCCAGCAGTTTCCTGCCAAAACCTCTATCACGTTTTGTGCTGTCAACCCATATATCATCAATATAGATCTCGGCAAATGCAGTAAAGGCATTTAAAACACCAATTGTATTGTTATCATCATCAATTAAAACTAAAGAAAAACATCTATAATTAACGTCAATACCGTTATTATGTTCATACTTTATAAGATCCGTTCGCATTTTAGTTTCAACTTCCTCAGAGATCTTATCAACCAACCTTGTAACTATCATAAATTTTTACCTATTGGTATATCATTAGGGTGACTTTCGTGATTTTCAGGATCATTAAATGGCATACTTATGTAAGTATGCTTTTTATAAAAATTATATGTCTCTGGTGATGACTCTATATGCAGACTCTTATAACCTTGTGTTTTCAGCCACTTCTCACAAAGGATTAAAAAATCTCCTCCCAAACCTAGATTACGGAAATCTTCATCAATAACAATAATTCGTAGAGCTGCTCTAAAATTAGACCAAAGCTGTAAATGTGCATAACCTAGGATATCTGTGCCTTTATAAAGCACAAAATGTCTATGATCAGGATGGTCAAAAGTCCAAGTATATGGATCAATAATATTAGCTTTGTCAAAAAAATATTTTTGTCTATAATTCTTCACAGCATCCCACTCATGCTGTTTTAATGCATTAAAAATTCTAATACCTGTAAATCCAGCTTTGTGATCTACATCAGCAATAAACTGATCCTTACCTAGACCATAAGACATCATGTCGTTAGGAAATCTATTAGCAAGATCTTGCTTTAATTCAGCATATTTTTCTCTATCATAGCTATGAGAGCGCATCCAATTACGAAACCCTAAGTGTCGGTCAATTTCTGTATTACCTTGTTCAAAAACATGGACATTATGAGTTCTTATTATATTTATCTTTTTTTGAAAAAACCTCCTTAATGGTATACCATACTCACCTTTCGCATTATAACCAAGCTCAGCCATGTTAATATTTTTTATATCTACTTTTGTAATATCTAACACAACAGGTAATATATCAATAACTGGTTTTGCAGCCAATTCAGGCACAGCTGTTGAACCTATATGATGCACTGCAATACAATTATCACCAAGAGCTTGCTTAATAAGCACAGCTTCTGATTCAAATAATTTTGGCCAATCTGGATTATATTTGACAATTTCTATTTCTTTTATATTCATATAGCAATTTTTGATGTCCGAAGGTCTGTCAGTTGATACGTATTCGCCAGGCTATATGCCCATCAGGCCTCACTAGCACGGCATTGTACTTAGCTATTTGATACAAACTCATAAAATCTTGTTTTACATCTGTGAAATCTTTATATAATTGATAACAAATTAATGAGTATTCTTTTGGGATAGGCAGCATTGACTGAATAATATCAATTTTACAGTCAGGCGCTAAGAATAAAATAAATTTATCTGTAAATAAATCCAATGTAGACAATCTCTTGCCATTTATTTCAATTTCACAGTGAGGAGCTCTACCACCAGGAACTGATGAAGGCTTATGCAACAAAGATTTGGTGCCCGGGGCCGGAATCGAACCGGCATGGGAGTTTAAGTCCCGAGGGATTTTAAGTCCCTTGCGTCTACCTATTTCGCCACCCGGGCTATCGGGAGCTATGAAAACAAACTTTTTATGGAGGCTGAGGTCGGAATCGAACCGGCGTAGACGGCTTTGCAGGCCGCTGCATAACCACTCTGCTACTCAGCCATTTAAGTAAATGGAGCGGGAAACGAGATTCGAACTCGCGACCCCAACCTTGGCAAGGTTGTGCTCTACCAC
>JAGOUU010000052.1 GCA_018061105.1 Gammaproteobacteria bacterium | reverse complement strand
CTTTTACAGTGATTAAACCTTTTAATTGGTTATGTTTATTAATTACCAGTACCCGCTCTAAACGGTGCTTATGCATTAATTCTCGAGCTTGATTAATTGAACTTCCTTCAGGGACGGTTACTAAGGTTTTAGTCATAATATTAGCAACTGGCTGATTTAGGTTGGTTTCAAAGCGTAAATCTCGATTAGTTACAATACCAACTAGGTTGCCGTTTTCTACAACCGGAAAGCCGGAGATTTTTTTTTGGCGCTTAATATCCAATAATTCTTTTACTGTTAAATTGGGGGCAATACAAATAGGATCTTTAACAATTCCGGACTCATGGCGTTTTACTTGGGATACTCGTTCGGCTTGTTTGGCAGGAGTCATATTTTTATGAATTATTCCGATTCCACCTTCTTGGGCTAGAGCAATTGCCATTTTAGCTTCGGTTACACTATCCATTGCTGCTGAAATAATGGGAATGTTAAGCGGCAGATTTCTACTAAGTTTAGTACTAATTTCTACATCTTTAGGTAATACTGCTGAATAGCCAGGAACTAATAACACATCATCAAATGTGTAAGCTTCAAAGCAGATATTTAACATAATTAATCTCCTTTTTTGGTTTGGTAAACTTGTTCAATAATATCGCTAAAATCAGTAACATCTTTAAAGCTGCGGTATACTGAAGCAAAGCGAATATAGGCTACTTTATCTAACTTGGATAATTGTGTCATTACTAAATCGCCAATCAAGCGGCTTTTTATTTCTCTTTCGCCTAAATTTATGACTGTTTGCCGAATGTTGTCAATTGCTTCATCTACTAGCAGTAATGAAACTGGACGTTTATGTAGAGCTAACATCATGCTGCTTCTGATCTTTTCAGCATCATATTCTTGGCGCGTAGTGTTAGATTTTATTATTGCGGGCATTTGCAGATCAATTTTTTCTAAAGTATTAAATCGTTTATCACATACAAAACAGCGCCGGCGCCGTTTAACGACCATTTTGTCATCACTTAAACGGGTGTCAATAACTTGGGTATCTTCAGAATTACAAAATAAACATTTCATGGGTAAATTTGATTTTTCAAGAGGGGGAAGCCCAAATCTTCACGAGTTTGATAATATTTTTGAGCAACTAGTTTAGCTAAATTTCTAATGCGTGCAATATAGGCTGCCCGTTCAGTAACGGAAATGGCGCCACGGGCATCAAGCAAATTAAATGTGTGAGCAGCGTTTAAAATAAGTTCATAACCAGGTAATACTAAACCTAATTCAAGAATTCGTGCTGCTTCAGCTTCATAACTGGCAAATTGGCTAAATAACCATTCTACATTGGAATACTCAAAATTGTACTTAGATTGCTCAACTTCATTTTGATGAAACACATCGCCATAAGTGATAATTTGCTGATCTAATGTTTTAGTCCAAATTAAATCATAGACATTATCAACATTGGCTAAATACATAGCTAAGCGTTCTAAGCCATAAGTAATTTCACCTAATACGGGTTTGCAATCTAATCCACCGACTTGCTGAAAATAAGTAAACTGGGTTATTTCCATTCCATCTAACCAAACTTCCCAGCCCAGCCCCCAAGCTCCCAAAGTTGGATTTTCCCAGTTATCTTCTACAAAACGAAGGTCGTGGATGGCTAAATTAACTCCAAGTGCGCGTAAAGAATCAATGTATAGCTCTTGAATATTATCTGGAGAAGGCTTTAATGCTACTTGAAACTGATAAAAATGTTGCAGTCGGTTGGGGCTGTTGCCATAACGTCCATCTTTGGGGCGACGAGATGGTTGAATATAAGATGCATACCATGGCTCAGGACCAATGCTTCTTAAAAATGTTGCTGTATGTGAGGTTCCGGCACCCATTTCTTTATCATAAGGTTGCAGGGTGATACACCCTGCATTAGCCCAAAATTGTTCAAGGGCAGCAATCATTTCTTGAAAAGTTAGAGTATTAGATTTAGTCATATTTGTCATGCGGTTAACCCACCTTATATTAGCGTACCGTATTTTAACATAGTTGGTTGTTAGAGCTGCAGCGATTAAATAGTTAATTTTGTATAGCAGATAAAGTATACCAATAATTTTTAACAAAAAAATTAAGTAAAAATTTAGCAATGACATAATTAATTTATTGTAGAATGCTGATCTTTTGAATTGTGGTATGTATAAATATCACGTCGAATTGGTCATCACGGCAACAATCAGTATTGAGAATACCTATTGCTCGAGGCGATCTTATTAAAAAATATGAAAGGATAATTATGAGTGGACCAGGGATATTAAGCAGAGGGGTGGGGTTTTTGGCAAAAAGTTGGAGCAGCAGTTCTAAGGTTGCAACTACTACTGCAAGTAGTTTGCTTCACAGTGTAAGTTCCAGCGTAGTGAACACTTTAACCCCAAGTGCTAAACAGGATTATAAACTAAATTTTCCCCATGTGGCCGAGCATTCCAAAGGGTTCTTTAATGTCAATTGGGAGACACTAGAGTCACATAACATAGTTTTCGATATTGCAGGCGAGAAGTACTCAACTAGTTGTAAGCAGCACCTGACGCCTGCTCTAGAGTGGGTTCATTTTATTAGTGATTGCAGGGAAATAAATGAAAATGTTAGTAACTTAGAAGAGGCAACAAAATATCTCGAAGGTTATCATTTGCAGAGTGGTCTCGCACGAAAAACAGGTGAAGAACATTCTCATTGCATTAGGCTAATAGTTAATGAATTCTGGAAAAAGGGTTGTTATCAAGAATTATTTTGCTTATTGTCATTGGGGTATATTAATCAGCTAGGTATCCGAGCGTTTACCCGGGACAGGGAACAAAATTATGTGCTAGATGTGGAGAACTGTAAAAAATGGCTGTTCCAATATCTACCCGATAGCGACCAATCTAATTTTAACCCGGTACAATTAGATTCTAGCAAATTGTCTATTGATATGGAGAGTGAAGGCACTAGTTGTTCCGTACTTTATGATGAAAAAGATGCACAACCTCATGAGGTTGCTCTTAATGGGGTGAGGGTTCCTTGGGCTGTTGCTAGTCAAATAAATTATTTGACCATCAACTTATCTACTCAGGCTAGAGACTTTTTTGGATATTTTATTAATATTAGAGAAGAATTTTCTATAATAAAAACGCCGTTTTTTGACAAAAAAATTACCGTGGGTGATTTTGATGGTTGTTTTGGGAGAATGCTTCTGGCAGCAATTATTGCAGGGCATATAGTGTTAAATAAATTAGAACTAAATAAGTTGGCGTGTGTTTTAGAAAAAGAATATAAAGCGTTTAGAGAGGATGAGGTCTCATTCACAGAGAGATTTAAACAGCTTCAATCTGATAAAGAGCTGGAACAATTGATTAAGGAAATTGCTCCAAATATTATATATTTATCCAGAGCCCGTCAAAAATTAATATTCTTGGGTGACGGGGAGATGGACCGAGGTGGTATTGCGGTGGATGATTTTATAGAGGTAAAATTAAAATTAAAGGGCATGAATCCTACTAAGGTAGTGGATATTCGTGGTAATCATGATGCTAAAAATCATGTGAATTTTATTTTGGTGACTACAATTGGTGGTTTACTATCTGGGCAAATTGGTAGAGAAAACTTTGATTATATATGTGCTTGTTATGGAGCATTTGCTCATGCTCAGCGTGATGGGAAAAGTGTTGCTGTTTGCCTGGAAACTGCGGAATATGCAGCCTTTAAAGAACAATGTGAGTGTTATTCAGATTATGCAAATATTGAGTTTAATGGTGAGAATGAAATTCGTATTGTGAGAGAAGATGGTAATATTATTTTTAATTTTAAAGCTGCGACGCGCGAAGAACGGCTAAATGAAGCCACTAAGGTTAATGCTCATTATGATAATGGAAAAATTTACATACATAATGGTTTATCTATATCAAGTGCTGCTAACATTGAAGGAGATATTCAATTAGTGCCTATAGATAGTGCATTTGGTAGAATTGTAAATGGTTCTCTACAATCTCCACCTGAACCTGTAGCTAAAAGTAATGAGAAAAATCTTTTATACAAGGGAGGCTATAAGGGAACTGATAATTTAGAGAAGCAATTTGAAGTGATTAGTATTGATGAAAATACAGAGCCTCCTCAAATTCGTACCTTTGTTCAAAATCTTAATGAGTCTTTTATGGAAGACTATATGCCAAGTTCTACTCCAACTTCAGGTGGTGAAAATGCTGTTATTGAAGGCGGTGAAAAAGTAACAGGAGAAATAGAAGATGACTTTTGCATTGTAGAGGGTAGCAGAAACCCTAAAAAGCGTGAAGCGGCTACCTATATGGAGAAGCTAGTGGAGATACTTAATAAAGCTCCGGTTCCACAGGTAGATTTTGGGAGTTTTCGACCTCAAAAAGTAGATATAACCACATTATCTGCAAAGATGTGCAGCATAGTATATGGACATGATGGTCCTCATAATATAGAGCAGATCACACAGTCTGCAGCTAGAAGACAAGTTTATAGCTTAAATCCACGAACTGAGAGATTTATTAAAGATAATAGTGGAAACTTGGTGCGACAAGGAATTTATCAGCCAACTGTAGTTGCTCTTGATTAACCTGAGAAAAGAGTGTTAGAATACAGCTTGGTAAAAAATAAAGAGTAAATTAGTGATGAATATTGTAACTAATAGAAAAGCCCTGCATGATTATTTTATTGAAGATCGTTATGAGGCGGGCATTGTATTGATGGGATGGGAAATTAAAGCCATTCGTGAAGGCAGAGTGCAGCTTAAAGATAGCTATGTTAAGATTAGGGATGGCGAAATGTGGTTGTTAGGTTGTCACATTTCCGCGTTGAATAGCGCTAGCACGCATGTAACTCCGGATACAGAGCGCATTAAAAAATTATTGCTTAATAAGAAAGAAATTGAGCGCTTAATTGGAAATGTGGAACAAAAAGGTTATAGTATGGTTGCGCTTAATTTACATTATAATAAGGGGCGGGTTAAAGTTGAAGTAGCTTTAGTCAAAGGTAAAAAAATGTATGATAAACGTGCTGTTGAAAGAGAAAAAGAATTAAATCGTGAAAAAGCACAAATGGTAAAACAATATAAACGCTTGTAAGTAAATGTTATAATTGAAGGTTTTTTAGAGGGTTATTAACTATCATGGCAGTGGAAATAAAGAAAAATAGTGAAATAAAAATGCAAAAAGCAGTAGCTAATTATCGTGCAATTTTAGCTAAAATTAGAACCGGGCGTGCTCATACCGGAATACTTGAGCATCTTCAGATCAATTATTATGGGGCATTAATGCCAATTACCCAGGTGGCAACAATTACCGCTAGTGATTCACAAACGGTGGTGGTTACTCCGTGGGATGTTAAAATGGTGGGCATTATTGAAAAAGCGATTCGTGATTCAGATTTAGGATTAAATCCGGTTGCCAGTGGAACTGTTGTCCGGGTGCCTATGCCACCGTTAACTGAAGAGCGCAGGCGCGAACTAATTAAAATAGTCAAGGCTGAGGGTGAGAATTCTAAAGTTGTAATTCGCAATATTCGGCGTGATTCCAATACTGATTTAAAAATTAAACTGCGGGATAAGTTAATTACTGAAGATGAGGAAAAACGAGGGCAGGATGATATTCAAAAAATGACAGATAAATTTATTGCTGAAATAGATAAAGTAACGGCGGAGAAAGAAAAAGAATTGCTTACAGTTTAAAAGCTTATTTACAATCTACAATAAAAAAGCAGCCAACTTGAAGATTTTGAAGCAGCTTTAAAGTTTGGTTTAAATATCTTCGATACAAAATTATGCAGGAAATTTAATGTGAATATTCCAAAACATGTAGCAATTATAATGGATGGTAATGGACGGTGGGCCAAAAAACGGTTATTGCCTCGTGTGGCAGGTCATGTGCGTGGAGTGGGAAGAGTTAAGGAAATTGTTGAGCATTGTTCGGAGCTGGGGATTGCGTATTTGACTTTATTTGCCTTTGGCCGAGAAAATTGGCGACGTCCTAAAGAAGAGGTTTCTTTTCTAATGAATTTGTTATCAGAACAAATTGCTAAGGAATTTTATAAATTACATGAAAAAAATGTGAGAATTCGGTTTATTGGGGATAAAACCCGATTATCACATTCTATTTTAAAACAGATGAAAGATATTGAACAATTAACGTGTAATAATAACAAACTTAATTTGAATATTGCCCTTGATTATAGTGGTACTTATGATATTATTCAAGCGGTTAATAGAATTATTGCTAATTCTCCCACTCAACCAATTACTGAAGAAATTTTTAGTCAATATTTGTTGCCGTACCCGGATCCAGACCCAGATTTATTAATTAGGACTAGCGGTGAATCTAGAATAAGTAATTTTATATTATGGCAATTAGCATACAGTGAATGTTATTTTACTTCTAAACTATGGCCGGATTTTGATAAAAAAGCATTAGATAATGCTATTGAATGGTTTAATTCGCGCGAACGGCGTTTTGGAATGACTTCTGAACAATTGCAAGTAAAGGAATAATATGTTAAAACAGCGAGTTTTTACAGCTGCGGTTTTGTTGGCTTTAACCATAGCAGTACTATTTTTTATTCCTGCGCAGGGTTTTACAGCGGTGTGCTGGATATTATGCTTAATCGGGATTTATGAATTGACTAAAATTTATAAATTTGATGTTATTAATCAGGTTGGTTTAATGTTAATTCTTACTTTATTAGCATTCTTATTATATTTTTGCCGCTATGATCCCAGCCAATTAATGTGTATTATTGCGGTTTTAACTTGGTGTTTTATGGTGCCTTTTATATTAATAGTGCAGCCAAAAAAGTTTTCTAAGTTAATGATTAGCATTTTTGCCGCCATGATATTTATTCCAGCATTTTATGCATTGATTAATTTATATAATTTGCTTGGTGCGTGGCGCTTGGTTAGCATTATGGCAATTGCTTGGGTTTCGGATATTGGTGCTTATTTTATTGGTCAGAAGTTTGGAAAGCATAAGTTAGCGGCCAAAATTAGTCCGGGTAAAACTGTGGAAGGTGCTTTTGGTGGTCTGATATTGGTTATTATATATTTATTATGTCTAAAGTTATTTGCCCAAACTGTATTTTTATACAGCTTTGGAGCAGTATTTAAATTTGCTTTAATTTTAACTACAGCAGGAATTGTCGGTGATTTATTTGAATCATGGTTAAAGAGAGTTGCTGGAGTTAAAGATAGTGGCGTAATCTTACCTGGACACGGTGGCGTATTTGATCGTATAGATAGTTTACTGGCTATTGTGGCGGTTTGTTTTGCCATGATTTGGGGAATGATATAATGCAAAACGTAGCTGTTTTAGGTAGTACTGGAAGTATTGGCTGCAATACCTTAGAAGTCATTCGTCGTCATCGTGATAAGTACAATATAACAGCATTAACTGCTCATTCTAGGGCAGATATACTATTTAATCAATGCTTGGAATTTCATCCTCAATTTGTGGTTCTATCTGATTCAACTAAAATAAAAAATTTAGATCAGCAATTAAAATCATACGGAGTAGCAACTCAGGTGTTGGGTATTTCCGAATTAGCTGATATTGCACAGATTGCTAATGCCGATATTGTAATGTCAGCGATTGTAGGGAGTTACGGTTTATTACCTACCTATAATGCAATTCTCAATGGTAAAAAAATTTTATTAGCTAATAAAGAATCATTAGTTGCTGCGGGTAAGTTAATTACTGAAGCTTTGACGCAACATCCTAATTCTCAATTAATTCCTGTAGACAGCGAGCATAGTGCAATTTTTCAGGCATTACCCTTAAATTTTAGAGATAATCAATCTATAAATAAAATAATTCTGACTGCCTCAGGTGGACCTTTTCGTTGTTTTACTGATGATGCGCTAGCCTGTGTTACTCCTGAAATGGCAGTAATACATCCTAATTGGAATATGGGAAAGAAAATTTCTATAGATAGCAGCACTCTTATGAATAAAGGACTAGAGGTTATTGAAGCATATTGGCTATTTGGGGTGGGGTTAGAGCGATTGCAGGTGGTAGTCCACCCACAGAGTATTATTCATTCTATGGTAGAGTATATCGATGGTTCAATAATTGCCCAACTTGGCACCCCTGATATGAAAACTCCAATTGCCTATGCATTAGCTTATCCAACACGTATAGAATCAGGCAGTGCTCGGCTTGATTTTACCAAAATAGCTTCGCTGACTTTTGAAGAGCCAGATTATACAAGGTTTCCGTGTCTTGAGTTAGCTTTTGCTTCTTTAAATATGGGGAAAGCATCTCCTGCTATTTTAAATGCAGCTAATGAAGTTGCAGTTGCAGCATTTTTAGAACATAAAATTTCATTTTATCATATCAATCAGCTAATTGAATCTAGTATGCGTTATTTTGATAATACTGATTATACTTCAATTGATGAAATCTTGGCTATTGATAGGGCTACCCGTGAATACGTTACCAGCCTAATTGCCGATTAATGGATTATAACCAGGTTTAACAAAGTTGGTTATAAAACTGTCATCACCACTAAAATTAAACAATCTCATGTTTAGAAAATCTATTTTTTAATTTCTATTGAATTATTCTATCCGCTAGCTATTTATATTCTGCATTGCCTTTATTTACGTGTTTTTTGCCCAATTGTGTGCTTCAAAATCCAATGATATTACTCTGTCACAATCTATTTTAGATACATCGTCAAACATGCATTCTTTCTCGAGTGTTCAATATTACATATTGTTTAACATTATTTTTTATATCATAAAATTTATTCTTTTAAAAATTTACCTTAATTATTAATGATAAATTTTACTTGTCTAGTTTGTTTTCATAGTTAAGCATATACTATAACTACTATTTTCTTTTTTTGTAAACCACTGGTTTTTATTATAATTTATCCTGATTGGTTAAGTTTCTTACTCACTTATATACTTAAAAGCATTGGTATGTTGTAAACGCTAAAAATGACTGTTTAAATAGTGCTCACGATTTTCATTTACTTAAATAGAACAGTTCCTTCATACGCGAAAATACTAGTTTAACAGTTTGATGCAATCACCTATAATCCGCCCCTAAGAATAAATTTACTGTTTGTTTTTAGACAGATAAATAGTTATTATCAAATTTTAAGGTTAGGAAGGATAGAAGAATATGGCATATCCAGTTTCGAATAGAAATGTAAATAGAGGATACAAGAATCAATCAGGATTTAATAATGTGAGTGACGCTAATAAAGAGAATGTATCACCATCTGATAGAAATTCACTTAAATCGATCAATTCCTCTAATCAAAAGGATACATCCATATTGGGGAATATGCTATCACAACCTTTGCCATATTTTTCTCACCATAATAATAATGGTCAACCGTTTAGGCCAATTACGCAACAAGTGCAGCTTCCACAAGTGCAATCTCCACAAGTACAGCATGTATTTGATTCACAAAGTAGAATGTGGCATGAGGCTACCTTGGTTAATAGTTCATTGTACCATTCAAATACAGGTAAATATTATCAAGTTTTTCGCTTAAATCAATTAATCCTTGATCCGATGAGCCAACAGTTATATCATAAAACTGTATATACAGAAGTTATATTTAACCCGGCAACTCAACAAAAATATAATAGGGTGGTGCCATTACAACTTTATGCTAATCAAAATTATACCCAGGAATATGGCGGAGTTGAAAATGGAGGATCTTTCCATAATGTAAACAATAATCGTGCTTCAACAGGTTCTAATTATGAAGGTTATAAAAATCAAGTTACCCCTGCGGTTGCTAATAATATTCCTAGCGAAAACACTATTTCTAATCAAACAGTTGCAAAAAAGAAACTTAATGGATCTGTTAGTAACAGTAACAAAAATCAGTCAAATCAACATAGTTCAGTTAATAAACAGATGCCTAATCCAACAGTTGCAAAAACTGAACTTAATGGATCTGTTAGGAACAGTAATAAAAATCAGTCGAATCAACATAGTTCAGTTAATAAACAGATGCCTAATCCAACAGTTGCAAAAACGGAACTTAATGGATCTGTTGGTAACAGTAATAAAAATCAGTCAAATCAATATGGTTTAGTTAATAAACAGATGCCTCCTCAAGCGGTTGCAAAAACGGAACTTAATGGATCTGTTGGTAATAGTAACAAAAATCAGTCGAATCAGCCTAGCTTAGTTACTAACAGCAACAAAAGCAATAGATTAGATCAATTTGATAAGGATAACGCTCATTTTGTTATGTCTGGTCCCGCAGAATTAATGAGTAGCTTGAATAAGTCTTTTACTAAAAAGGGAGTTCCGGTTGCAGAAAAAAATAATGCAACAAATAATGTAACTACCATAACTACCCGTTATAACGATAATAGAAATAGACAAATTATAAATCTTGAACCAGGTTCCCCCAGAACAAATACTCCTAGGGTATTAACTGATCATCACTCTAAAAAAGAGCTGACTAGAACTTATACAATTCGTATAGCGTATGGAGATATGAATAATATTGAATATACTAAAATTGTAAATGGTGATACTGCTTTAGCAGCTGATGCTTACGCTAATCTTCCCAAGGCTCATCTGGCTATGTATTCCACGCAAACTCTAGATAATACAGATATTGATCAACTACAAATAGCTATAGGAGAAGTAAAAAAGACTCTGCAAATTATACCTAAGGAACAATCTTTCACTCTAAAGCCGGGAATAGGAACACTAGAACAAAGAGCTCTCACCCAAACTCAAGTTATGGGGGGGCAATCTGCAACAAATGTTGCCCGACAAGATTTAGACGCAAATATTAATTTTAAGCCATCAGTTATTACTCCAGAATCGCAACAGTGCTTAGACAAGGTTCTAAAGAATACTAACTTTCAATGGAGACATCTGAAGCCGTTTAGTGAATTTGGTAATGCGAGCCAAGAGCCAGGTAATTTAACTGCAGGTACTGCAGCTACTAATGCTATTGATAATATTTTTGAAATTGCTCTTAAACAATTAGTTGATGAACAAAAAAAGCTATTAAATATTTACATAGGGGAAAACTGTATTAAAAACCCCAATAACCGCTCTTTGAGAGCCGATGTGAGTATTGAACGAGATACTATTATATTAAATCCCGAAAATAAGCGGTTTTGCATTATGAATTACAATACTTTCGCTATTTCTAAACCGCCACATAAAACCATAATGGCAGTTAAAGAATTACTCCGCCCAATTCTATTTCCATCTGTTGAATCATGAAAATGCTACCTATATCCGGTGGTAGTACTGGAATTAAATTGAGGTCTGGAAAAACTTTAGATAGTAAATTAAATAGTGTTAATAGTGAATCTTTTAAATCAACTCTAGGGTTTGATGTAGGCCCGATAAAATTAAGATCTGGGAATTCTTTGTGCAATAAGAAAGATCATAGTGTAAAAAAGAGCGTTAAAACTAAGTCCGGGCAATCTGGGTAAAGTTCATTGTATGATGGGTTAAAGCCTTTTATTAAAAAGAGATTTGCCTCTTCTGAATCATCATTTTGCACCTTAACGGCTCCAACCAATGGAATACAAC
>JAGOUU010000051.1 GCA_018061105.1 Gammaproteobacteria bacterium | reverse complement strand
CTCTACGGACCTTAATACCAAGACCAGGTAAAACTATTTCACCAGAACCACGGTTTTTCAAATGACGTTGAATTTGATTTTTTAAAGCTTCGAATAAATTTCTAACAGCGCGTTTTTCCAAAGAAGTCGCCTCTGCTAAATCAGCTATAATTTGAGCTTGTGTTTGCTTAGCAGTTACTGGTGCATCTTTTAGGTTTAATCCAGAATTAGAAACAGCGCCTTTGCTTTTTGAGCTTCTTGCAGCTATTTTTTTAGTCGCGCTAGATTTAGTTTTAGTTTTTGACACAGATTTTTTGGCTGTTTTTTTCTTTGCCGTGGCCATTATTTCCTCCAATTATATTATGTTAACTTAGATACATTATAAAAAAGCATATAATACAGCTATAATTTACAAAATACTACAACTAATAAAAAAAGATAGCGTTTTTCTTGTAAAAACTGCCTAATAATAAAAATCATGAAATTACTGTCATAAATAATAGCTTATTTCGCTATAATTGACTTGATAACTATTATTTTTAAAATAATTATTTTATAATTTGGCCTAATATAAATTACAGATTGACAAATTATACCGAATTATATCATGACAAAATCGCATTACAGAACTGAACACGACAGTATGGGTGAACTTAAAGTCCCGTTAGAAGCTTTATATGGCGCACAAACTCAACGTGCTATCGACAATTTTAAAATCAGCCCCCTTAAAATGCCAAGCAATTTTATCAAAGCTCTCGGCATGGTGAAAGCTGCATGTGCCCAAGCAAATTTAAATTTGGGTGAATTAGACGATGAACGAGCTGCTATTATAAGCAAGATTGCCCTCGAAGTAGCCGCGGGAGAATACCTCGAACACTTCCCTATTGATATTTTTCAAACTGGCTCTGGTACTAGTACAAATATGAATATTAACGAAGTCATTGCAAATTTAGCTAATAAAACTTGCAAGCAGACTGTTCATCCTAATGATCATATTAATATGAGCCAAAGTAGTAACGACACTATTCCAACAACTATTCAAGTCAGTGCCTGTTTAGCCATTACACAACAACTATTGCCTAATCTAGAGCATCTACAAAAAACCATTTTAAAAAAAGCATCTAGCTTGAAAAATATAGTTAAAACAGGCCGTACCCATCTTATGGATGCCATGCCTATCAGACTAGATCAAGAATTACAAACTTGGGCGGCACAAATTACCAGCTCTCAAGCGAGAATAACAGCCTGTTTACCTAGATTAACAAGTCTACCCCAGGGCGGTACGGCTATCGGAACAGGTATAAACGCTCATCCAGACTTTGCTCATAAATTCTGTGAAAATTTATCTAAACTTAGTAAAGTAAAATTTACGCCTAGCTCATGCTTATTCGAGGGTATCGCTTCCCAAGATGCAGCTGTAGAGATTTCTGGACAGTTAAAAACTCTTGCTGTCAGTTTAATGAAAATTGCTAATGATTTGCGTTGGATGAATAGCGGACCATTAGCAGGTTTAGGAGAAATAGCCTTGCCCGCCCTCCAGCCAGGCAGCAGCATTATGCCAGGTAAAGTTAACCCAGTTATTCCAGAGGCCGTATGCATGGTAGCAGCAAAAGTTATCGGCAACGATAGTACTATTACTATTGGTGGACAAGCTGGTAATTTTCAATTAAATGTCATGCTACCCGTTATTGCTTATAGTCTACTAGAAAGTATAGAAATATTATCTAACTGCGTTATAGCTCTAGCGGACAATGCTATTGCAGGCTTTACTGTTAATATAGATACTATTAATGCAGCTGTTGCTAAAAACCCCATCATGGTCACTGCTTTAAACCCAGTCATAGGCTATGAACAAGGCGCTAAAATTGCTAAAACAGCTTATCAGAAAAAAATGGCTATAAAAGACATGGCTAAAGAAATGACTGATTTGTCGCAAGCAGATCTTGATAGATTGTTAGATCCTTTGGCTTTGACAGAGGGCGGAATACATAAATAAACCAAATAACAATAAGCACTAATCATTTTCGACGATTAGTGCTGTAATTATCTATCATTCAACAACATCTCATCAGTTAAACCTTCTTGCTTGAAAATTTCCCGTAGACGTCTCAGAGCATCCACTTGAATCTGACGCACTCTCTCGCGAGTAAGCCCTATTTCATTTCCTACTTCTTCCAGAGTAGAAACCTCATAGCCTAATAGACCAAATCTACGGACTACCACTTCTTTTTGCTTATCTGGTAATTGCTCTAGCCAGCAGGTAATACTTTTTCTAAGATTTTCATTTTGCAACCATTCCGCTGGATCGGTTGCTTTATCGTCTGACAAAGTCTCTAATAAAGGCTTATCAGAATCTGTACCCATTGGAGTATCAACCGACGTAATACGCTCATTTAAACCAAGCATTTTCTTAACATCTTCTAGCGGCCTATCTAATAACTCAGCTATTTCTTCTGGCGTAGGCTCATGATCTAATTGTTGAGTTAATTCGCGAGCAGCTCTTAAATAAGTATTCAGCTCTTTTACAACATGAATAGGTAATCTAATAGTCCTAGTTTGATTCATGATAGCTCGTTCAATAGTCTGACGAATCCACCATGTAGCATAAGTTGAAAATCTAAAGCCCCTTTCAGGATCGAATTTCTCTACCGCACGGATTAAGCCTAAGTTACCCTCTTCAATTAAGTCTAATAATGCTAATCCCCGGTTTACATAACGTCTAGCTATCTTAACAACTAGACGTAAGTTACTCTCAATCATCCGTTTACGTGAATCTAGACATCCTCGTAAAGATTTCCGAGAATAAAAAACTTCTTCTTCCGGCGATAATAATGGCGAGAAACCAATTTCGCCCAAATAAATCTGAGTAGCATCTAACTCACGCTTTTGTGGCGCCCCTCTGCCTCGTTTAGATTTTCTAGAAGTAGCCTCTTGTAGCTCTCTGTCATCATCACTTAATTCTTCAACATCACTAACTTTATCATCAAAGTCTTCATCAATTTCAAGCTCTCCTAAATCAATATCATCTTCTAGATTAAAAAGATCGCTATCCATATCATTAAGTTCAATTTTTGTGGCTTCCATAAAATCATTATCCGTTTTAATGAATTTGCCTGTGGGCATGAAATCTTCAACTGCTGCCTGCCCCATCTGCTCGGCCTGATTAGCTTTTTTAGATTTCCTAGAGATCTTATTAGGCCCTCTGGTTCTTGTCTGAGCTTTTTTAGTTTTTGTCTGATTTATTTCAGCTGAATCGTTCTCTAGAACCTCAGGAGTATTAAATATAGGCAGCCCACCGATGCTTTCTGTACTAAACTCACTAATCTCAACAATTTCAGCAGTTTTTGTATACTCAGTAAGATCAAGCTTTGCTTGGGGAGTTTTATTCAAAAAAGAACTAGTAAAACTCTTAAATATGCGTTCTTTAAAGCTAGTTACACTTGTGCTTTTAGAATTCTTGATTTCATTATCAATATCATTCGTATCATTAGTCATCTTAACCCTCACTGTAAGTTAGAGCTTAGAGATCAAAAAATTTAGTCTCTAGTTTTAGCTATTACAACTACAACTACTACTATAATCTTTAATACATACAACTAATTTGGCAGATATCTCAATGGATTAACCGGCTTACCATTTTTGCGGATCTGGAAATGCAATTTCTTTTCTGGCTGTTGGCCAACATAGGCTATATTTTGTCCCTGCTTTACCCATTGGCCCTCGTTTACTAGAAACCAATCGTTATGGGCATAGGCACTTAAATATTCATCACTATGCTTAATGATAATAAGCTTTCCATACCCCTTTAATCCACCCCCCTGGTAAACAACTTTTCCGGAAGCAACAGCCTTTACAGGAGTAGTAGTTTTTACGGCAATATCAATCCCATTATTAAATGCCTGGTTAGAACTAAATTGGTTAATTGCGTTGCGATTAATAGGCCAAACCCAATCACTATCCATAACATATTGATTATCATCAGTATTTTGCGTTTTGTTTTGTACTTGATTGACATTTTTTTCGATAATAATACGCTGATTTGCTTGATCTAATATTTTTTTCTTAGTATTCAGAGTGTTAGGAGTTTTTTTATCTAGGTAAATTCTCTGTCCAACCAAAATTTTATAAGGCTCTCTTATATTATTAATAGTCGCGAGCTCACGAAAATCTAGTCCATAGCTGAATGCAATTGCATATAAAGACTCACCTGCTTCTACGACATGTGTCCTACGCATACCTTTTTCTATACGCGAACGATCAGAAACTTGAGCATTGTTTATATAATTTGGCGAACAAGCGGTTAAATTTAGTATCTCAATTATTAGCACAACCTTAAGAGATAATAATATTAACCAATTTTTACTGTTTTTTTTCATTTTTTAACTAATCAAAACAAGAGAAAACTTTTTCTTATTATATGGCATATTCTTGCCAGATTCTAAGAATAGTTAAATTCATATTTATTTTTCTAAATTTTCTTATCTTAAGTTTTACATAAGCATAATAACTTAATATAGCTTTATTGAATTATTAATTTATTATTTAACTAAACGGAGCAAGCACATGCCACAAGTAGCAGCAGGTAAAAGATCAGCAAAAGATAGAAGATCAACAAAAGATAGAAGATCAACAAAAGATAGAGGTGCCACTGCAGAAAGCAGAACAACAGCAGTAGTACGCCAAGCTTTAGAACAACATGAAGCTGCAAAACAAAAAGCTGAAGCCGCTCGTATAGCAAGAATAGCAGTAATTGAAGTAAGATTAGCTGACCTCACTATATCTGAATTAGCAGCAAAACTCAAAGAACAAGACCTAAATTTAGATTCTAAGCAAGCAATAATGAATATTATATTCAAGAAAGCTACTGCAAGATTAAAAGAATTTGATGTTAGCGTTAAACATCGTTTAACAGATGAAGAAATAATCGCTCTAGAAAATGCCCAAGAAATAATATGTTCTGCAGGTTTTTCAGAAGCACAATTAGCGTCAGTGGTACAGAGTTTAATACTTCAAGTAACGCAGCTTAAACAAAAACAACGCTCTATACTTAACCAAATAAAATACAGCGCTGTAGTAGTATGCGATGCTTTAATCGCAGCTTTTAAAGCTGCAGTAAAAGCAATTGGTGAGTTCTTTAAGATTGTTGGCAAAGCAATAAGAGAAGCAGGTTTGTCAATTGCATTTATGGCATCCCTTAGTTGCTTTATTATAGAAGAAAAAGTTTCGGCAATGGTAAAAGCAATTAGTTCCGCACTCAGATATGTAGCTATTGTTACCATATTTCCTGCATGGTTAGCTTGTCGCTTTATCAATGAAAAAGTTTCGGCAATGATAAAAGCAATTGGTGAGTTCTTTAAAGCAGTTGGCGCTGCGATTGTTGCATCTCCAGTTGGCCAAGCTTTTGAAACGGCGTCTCACAAAATGGATGAGATAAACCAAGCTTTGTCTGAAAAATTTGATGAAATCCGAAAAGCATTTAATACAAGTATATCAAATGTTTTATTTAGATGGGCTGGAGCTCATGCTGATATAGCCGATGATGCCGAGAGAAATCTTTCGCAAAGATTGCTAGCTAAAGCTGAACGTACTCCATTACCGCCAGGAGGCCCTCTTTTAACTCGTGGTTACATTCATCAGATAGGCAATCCCGCCGATATGGCTGAAGCTGAAAAAGATCTAGATCTTGCTTCTCTTGACCCACCAGCTCCTTAGATTTAAAAATCTACTTATCTAGCCCCATCTGGGGCTTTTTTTGTAGGGCTATTTTTTTTCTAGACCCAAATGCTGATAACATAAATCAGTGACTATCCGTCCTCTTGGAGTCCGAATCAAATAACCCTGTTGAATAAGATACGGCTCTAGCACATCTTCAATAGTACTTTTTTCTTCGCCTATAGCTGCGGCTATGCTATCTAACCCTACCGGCCCGCCCATAAATTTTTGAATAATATTTAGCAATAAATTACGATCTTGGGCATCAAAGCCTACAGAGTCGACTTCTAATAAACTCAAAGCAGAATCTGCAACTGATTGGTTAATCACTCCATTTGCTTTTACCTGAGCGTAGTCTCGAACTCGTCGTAGCAATCTATTAGCTATTCTGGGGGTTCCACGTGAACGCTTGGCCATTTCTATTGCACCACTAGCGTCTAGATTAACTTGTAGAATCTTGGCTGTTCGCTCAATAATTTTTCGTAGCTCATCTGATGTATAAAAAACTAATCTTTGGACTATCCCAAAACGGTCTCTAAGTGGCGAGGTCAATGAACCAGCTTTGGTAGTAGCCCCTACTAGGGTAAATGGCGGCAAATCAAGTTTAATCGATCGAGCAGCTGGCCCTTCCCCTATCATGATATCTAGTTGATAATCTTCCATAGCAGAATACAAAATTTCTTCTACAACTGGGCTGAGCCTATGGATCTCGTCTATGAACAATACTGAATTAGGTGATAAATTAGTTAATAATGCTGCTAGATCACCTGGACGTTCTAGGATGGGTCCTGTGGTACTTTTGATCTCTACACCCATTTCATTGGCTATAATATGAGCCAAAGTTGTTTTGCCCAGCCCCGGAGGGCCAAACAATAAAACATGATCTAAGGGCTCGCCACGGCCGCGAGCTGCCTCTATAAACATACTCATTTGCTCACGGACTTTGATTTGGCCAAGATATTGGTCAAATTTTTTAGGTCTTATTACTTCTTCATCAGAAAGCTCAAACTGAGCAATCCTAATTTGCGGAGATAACAAACGTTCTTCAGGGTAGTCCATATGGTTTTATAATAATATTAATATCTATCTAAATTCTTGTAGGGCTGCTTTGATTAACATCGAGCTATTATAAGACTGATGAGACTGAACAGAATTATGAGATACTAGTTTAGTCACAACGCGACGTGCGTCGTTTGATTTATATCCCAGAGCTTCCAGAGCAGCAATAGCATCAGACACTGTGCTGTCTAGATTATTATCGGCTGTATTATCGTCTTGTTTTGTAATATTAGGATTGTTCTGGTAGTTATTAAACACTGTTTTTAGTCTATCGCGCAGCTCTAATAATAATCTATCCGCTGTTTTTTTTCCGACCCCGGGTAATTTGACCAAAGCGCCGCTATCACAGGTTTCTATAATATTAATAAACTCAGAAACTTGGTAATTAGACAAAATAGTCAATGCCATTCTGGGGCCTACACCGTTGGCTTTTAATAATTCTGTAAATAATTTACGTTCGTCTAAGCTCGTAAAGCCAAATAATAACAAACTGTCTTCACGGACATGTTGGTAGCAGTATAAACTCAGCTTATTTGATAATTCCGGTAGGCTATAATATGTCGACATCGGAACTAATAATTCATAACCCACCCCCTGGACGTCTATTATAATATTGGGGGCTTGCTTAAAAATTAATGTCCCACTTAAAAAAGCTATCATTGCCAACGACCTTTAGAATATTTATTAAAATATTTAGAAGATTTAGAGCCTACTTTATTTAAATATTGCTCTGCTTCAAAAAGCTTATTATTTAAACGCTCATGATTAGAATTAGCATGACAAATAGCAATAGCTAAAGCATCTGCTTCGTCTGTTTTAGGCATATAATGTAAATTTAATAAAATTCTTACCATTTGCTGGATCTGATATTTATCTGCAGAGCCTTTGCCTACTACTGCTTGTTTGATTAGTCTTGCTGAGTATTCACAAACTTGAATATTATGATTGACAGCAGCGACAATAGCCGCGCCTCTAGCCTGACCTAGTTTTAAAGCACTACTGGAATTTTTATGGACAAAGACTTCTTCAATAGCAAAATAATTAGGATTATACTTAGTAATTAAAGAAACTATAGCAGTATGAATAAATCCTAATCTGTGCGAAAAATGAGATGAATCAGACTCTGGATCTTCTAGCGGTACAATTATTACACCGCTGTCTAGGTAATTAAAACGATCGTTTTGTACAGTAATTACTCCGAAGCCCATTTTACGTGAGCCTGGATCGATACCTAGTATAATTGTATTTGGTTTGTCTTTCATGACTTAAGTATACTAGATGCTTAAGGATTGCAAAAGCTTTACTCTACTTACTCAACTCCGCCATAATGCTATCTGATATATCCGCATTAGTATAAACATTTTGGACATCATCACAATCTTCTAGAGTATCTACCATTTTTAATAATTTTTGAGCAGATTCTAAATCTACTAGGCAATCAGTACTAGCAACTAAAGTAATTTCTGAAGAACTTGGGGTTAACTTATTGTCTAAAAGAATTTTTTTTACTTGCTCATAGTTATCCGGAGTGGTTATAACCTCTAGAGAACCATCAGAATTAGAAATTACGTCATCAGCACCAGCTTCAAGCGCTAATTCCATAAGAGTATCTTCATTGATATTACTCTGGGCATCAAAACTGATTATACCCTGCTTAGTAAATAAATAGCCAACAGAGCCATCAGTACCCAAATTACCGCCATGTTTAGTAAAAGCGTGTCTCACTTCACCCACGGTGCGGTTCTTATTGTCTGTCAGACAGTCTACCATAACAGCAACTCCGCCAGGGCCATAGCCTTCATAACGAATTTCTAGCATTGTTTCTGTGTCTAAAGCACCTATGCCCTTTTTGATAGCCCTGTCAATAGTATCTCTGGTCATATTGCTACCAAGAGATTTATCAATAGCCAAGCGTAATCTAGGGTTAGAATTAGGATCGCCGCCAGAAATTCTAGCAGCAGTGGTAATTTCTCGAATAAGTTTAGTAAAAATTTTACCGCGCTTAGCATCTTGTGCTGACTTACGGTGTTGTATATTTGCCCACTTACTATGACCTGCCATAATACTACCTCTTAAATTACTAAGCGCTATTTATTTTCTAAATTTATAACACGTATGCTTAATTCTTGTAATTGTGCCGGATCTATTACAGATGGAGCATCTGTTAATAAACAAGCCGCAGTTTGAGTCTTTGGAAAAGCTATAACATCACGTATAGTTGTACTATCAGTCATTAACATAACCAGTCTGTCGATACCAAATGCTATACCACCGTGCGGCGGGCAGCCGTATCGTAAATTTGCTAATAAATGACCAAATTTTTTCTCTGCCTCTTCTGCGTCTATTCCCAGAATCTTAAATACTGCAGATTGCATTTTGTCATTATGGATTCTAATTGACCCCCCGCCTAGCTCGGTGCCATTTAAAACTAAATCATAGGCATAAGCTAAACTGTCTGCCGGATTATTTGTTAACTCCTCAACTGAACAACTAGGTGAAGTAAACGGATGATGCATAGAAGTAAGCTTTTTAGATGTCTTATCTACTTCAAACATCGGGAAATCGACAACCCACAGCATTTGCCATTTATCACCAGTTAATAAATTATGGTTATGACCTAATTTTACTCGCAGAGATCCCATAGAATCGTTAACTATATTTGCCCTATCCGCGCCAAAGAAAATTATATCGCCTGTAACAGCCTGTACACGGTTTATTATGCTAGATATAACATCTTCTGGTAAAAATTTTAAGATAGGCGACTGAGGGCCTTCGGCAGTTAGTTTTATATACGCAAGACCTTTTGCACCAAAGCCACTGACATACTTAGTATAATCATCAATTTCTTTACGGCTTAATTCACTGCCATTAGGTAAGTTTAAGGCAACCACTCGACAGTCTGGGTCATTAGCTGGGCCAGAGAATACTTTAAAGTCTACATTTTTTAATAAATCTGCTATGTCTATCAACTCAATTGGGATTCGTAAATCTGGCCTGTCAATACCAAATCTTTTGATAGCTTCTTTATAGGTCATTACAGGAAATTTATTTAAATTAACATTTAAAACATCTTTAAATAATTTTACCACCATCTTTTCCATAAGCTTCACGATCTGCTCTTGGCTCAAGAAAGACGTTTCTATATCTAGCTGAGTGAACTCGGGCTGCCTGTCAGCGCGCAAATCTTCGTCACGAAAACAACGCACAACTTGGTAATAGCGATCAAAGCCAGCCATCATCAATAATTGTTTAAAAATTTGAGGAGACTGAGGCAAAGCAAAAAAACTGCCTGGGTGAGTTCGGCTAGGAACTAAATAGTCACGTGCACCCTCTGGTGTCGCTTTAGTTAAATATGGTGTTTCTACGTCTAAAAAATTCTGACTATCTAAGAACTCTCGACAGATCTTGATTATTTTCGCCCTAGTTTTAAATTTAGCCTGAATCTCAGGACGTCTTAAATCTATAACTCTGTGTTTCAAACGCACATCTTCGTTTATAGTAATATTACTGTTAGTGCTATCAATAGGAAAAGGCGGCGTTTCTGCTTTATTAAGAATCTCTAGCTTATTAACAAGTATTTCTATTTTGCCAGTCGATAAATTATTGTTAACCGTACCATCAGGACGTGCAGTGACCTTTCCAGTTACTTTAACAACAAATTCTGAGCGAATACTTTCGGCTATTTTAAATATATTTTCTTGATCCGGACTTACTACTACTTGAACTAAGCCAGAGATATCACGTAAATCTAAAAAAATTACCCCACCATGATCTCGGCGGCGGTTAACCCAACCACAAATTGTAACATCTTGACCCAATAATTCTTCTGTCACTTTTCCGCAGTAATGACTACGCATATTTACCCCTAGCACCCTGATTGTATCGATTTAATCATAAAGATTGATAATTTTAGCAAAACACAAAAAGTTTATCTACACTTTTAATATAGAGCCTATTTGCATAAAATAAGTAGTTGTAAACCAGTCGTTATAATCATTGAGTTGGTCACTAAATTACTATAGACTAAGCAATCAATTTTTATCTAGTTATATTATAAATAAATTATTTAGAGAAACTATGATCGACTTTACTTACCTGATAGATCTTATCGCTTATTATTCCTGGTCACCTATGTCAATTTCTCTCTTAGTAGGAACAGGTTTACTACTTTCTGTTCAGTTTAGGTTTATTCAAGTTCGGTATTTCAAACAGGCCATGCTTGTTTTATTTTCTAATAGATGTAAAAAATCAAGCTCAGATAAATTATCTGGTTTCCAAGCCCTCAGCACAGTATTATCAGGCACTATCGGCACAGGCAACATAGCAGGTGTTGCTACGGCTATTGTTGTAGGTGGGCCTGGGGCTTTATTTTGGATGTGGGTAACTGGCTTTTTAGGCATGGCAACCAAATTTACCAGTTGCACATTAGGTCATTACTATCGCAAAAAAGATTCTCAGAATAAAATCATTGGCGGCCCAATGATTACTTTAATGCATGGCTTAAAATATAATAATCTGGCTAAAATATTTGCCTTTTTTATGATCTTGGGTACTTTGTCCACCGGCTCTATGGTACAGGCTAATTCTATTACAGAAGGCATAAGTTATATCATACCTAGTATTAGTAATTACCGTTTATTGATGGGGGTTATTATTTCTATTCTGGCAGGAATTGTCATCATTGGCGGCGTAAAACGTATTGCACATGTAGCAGAAGTCATAGTGCCATTTATGGCACTTGCTTATGTTTGCACAGCTTTTTTTATATTATGTGCCCATTACGATCAAGTACCAGGCACTTTTCGAATGATTTTTAGTCATGCTTTTTCAATTGAAGCTATAGCAGGTACAAGTATCTGGCTAGTAATTAGAAGTGGCGTTGCCCGTGGTTTATTCGCTTCAGAAGCTGGTCTTGGCACAGCACCTATTGCC